>JAGHBZ010000378.1 GCA_021160705.1 Candidatus Sumerlaeota bacterium | reverse complement strand
TTGCCTTTGCTGAGCGGACCGGTGAGCCTCCGGGCTGTGGCATCTGTGCAGACTACACACAACGGATGCGTTAAAATCAACTCAGTTTCTTTGTTATTCATTGTAAATGAGCAAATGCTGGCTGAAAATCTACTCCTCAGGAGAAGATGAAATACAACCACTTCCGGTGAGATGTGTTTTATAGAAGCGATTTCTTTAATACTTAATCCCTCAAATTGCTCATACTCAGGGCATCCAGCATAGGATAACATTATGGAACCCCAGCCATCTTTGCCTTCAAGGTTCTTGCGCATCTCCGCAATTATACGGTCGCTGGTGTCAGGGTCACGGATATATTCAATCGTTTGCTGTCTGCCACCTTCGTGAGCCCAGTGCGGTAGCAGGGAACCTAAATCTGTCGCACTGGCTGTATATGGATAGCGGTCAAACCCTACAGCCACACCTTCATTCTCTCTGGCATTGACTATGATTTCTATAGCCTGAGCTGCTTTTCCCCAATTGCGTTTACCTGCGGCTTTGAGATGTGATATTTCTACAAGCACATCTGCAGAGCGCCCGATGGAGATTGCCTCTTCAATTGCATTCAGCAGGTCATCGCCCTCGCTCCTGATATGCGACGCATAAAATCCGCCATACTCCTTCAATACTTTTGCCAGCTCAATTATCTCCTCTGTGTCTGCAAAGCAACCCGGGGGATAAATAAGACCTGTACTTAATCCCCAGCAGCCTGAGGATAAGGCTTCTCGCAACTGGTCTTTCATTTTTTTCATCTCTTCATCTGAGGGTGCTCTGTTATCATACCCCACCACGCTGGCTCGGAGTGTGCCGTGTCCTACCAGAGGCACAATATTTACTGCTGGTTTCGCCTTCTCCAGCCGTTGTAAGAACTCCTCTGCAGTACTCCACTCAATTCGTATTCCCCATTCTCGCAACTGGTCCTGGTATCGGAGTCGTACCTCATCAGAAAGCGGAAAAGACGAATATCCACAGTTCCCAATTACCTCTGTGGTGATGCCCTGTCTGAGTTTACTCTCGGCAAGTGGATTGATAAGGTAGGATTCATCGCTATGGGAATGTATATCAATAAACCCCGGCATCACCAGAAATTCAGGTGCATCTATCGTAGCCTTTGTCTCGGGTTGTTCAAGTCTGCCGACTTCAACAATTTTATCTCCACTTATTCCAATATCAGCAATGAACTCATCCTTTCCGCTTCCGTCAACCACCTTGGCGTTTTTGATTACAAGGTCAAACATATTGTGCCTTTTCACTTATTATTTTTGCTTACTCGCAAAGTCGCAAACTTCATCTGACGATAATAACACTCATTAATTAATCTAAGTTAAATATTAAATCATCCAGCACATAAGTCAAAAACTAAAATTCCAACTTTTCCCAGTGTCGGAGTCCAAGGTATAGTGGAACCACTATGGCTAAGAATTGCACCAGTACAAAAATCCCTGCATATAGAACAATATAAAATGTCGAAACGGTGATTTTTTGGAGTTGTCCGATTGAATATAAATACGCTGGCACCGCTTCCATAGCGATTGTTATACCTACATAAATCAGGCTAAGAATAGCGTTCAGCGTTCCACCAAGCCCATTAGCTATGCGAGCTGGATTATCTTCCTTAAAGTTTGGCATAAGCGCGCCCAGTCCCACTGCCAGACTGATAAGCGCAAACGACATTACAAACACCGTGACCACCGACAGAATAAAAATTACCGTATCCACCTGAAGCATAATATTGGAAAAAATCATTAATACTTCAGTCAACACAAAAGCTGCTGTCCAGGAGAACCAGTATTTTTCCCAGACAATGGCGGTTCGTTTTAATGGCGATAGACCAATTGCCCATTGTTGTTTCCCCTCAAGACTCAACATCGGGTACACAAATCTCGTGCTCAGGATGGAGAGCACAAAACACGTTGCGCCCAGATTAAAAAATGAAAGAATCGTTTTCCATTTTGGAATAATCACATTCATCCCGCTTGCCTGTTGCGCTGCGCTTCGGAGGTTTGCTACATAGATAACAAGCAATCCAAACAGTATCAGGAGTTGCGTCCACTGTGCAGGGTCACGCCAGAAGGTTCGTACATCTTTCCGAAATATTGGACGCCACTGGCGTGGGAATAATACACACAGGCTATCAAAAATTGTATAGAACGAGAGACGTCTGTTGCGCGCTGAAGTATATGTCCGGCTGGCAGATTCCCTGGATAGAGTCCAACCCTTATAGTAGAGCTTTGGCACAAACCAATAGCAGACCTCCATACATATTAATGCTGTACTGAGTAGCATCAAAAACCAGTAACAGAACTGACCATAATCATTCTCAGCAAGGGCAAGCAGCCCGCGTGTTAACCAGAAATTTGGCAATAATGGTATAGCACCAATGTTGAGAATGCCCATTATCTGGTCAAAGGAGTTGAGTGGTGAGACCATTACCCGCTGGATTCCCATAAGCTTTAACATCACCACGATGATGAGTACCGAGAGTACAGCCAGTGCAAACGCCAGAGTCCGGGTTCGCCTTGCTGGCAAAAACGCAGATATAAACATCGTCAGCAATGCCCCAATCCCGGCTGGGATAAGTAAAAATGGGACTACAAGCAGGATACTTAGTATATAGAAATCCAGCGAAAGCCCTTTTGCCTGTCCGAAGGCGATGAATATCGGAAACGAAAGTATTGCAAATGCCCACGAGGAATAGAGAATGGACTCTCCCAGTTTCAGCCAGAAGATATCCTGATGCCGAAGAGGTAATCCCATAAAGAAATCAACTTCACGGGATATGTAACCAGTGCTCAGCGTAATTATGAGGTTACTGAAAATCAACATTGAGAAAAATGCCAGAAACACCATTGCCATCAACCGATTCATTAATGGTGGACCAAACACCTCCTGATGTAGCAAAAAACTGAACAAAAAACGAAAAAATACTGAACCCCCGCCTATGATAAAGAATAATACCAGCAACCCTATCGTCAGATGAATGAATAGATAATTCCGCATTAAATGAAGCTCATTATTTATTATCCTATATTTTGTCTTTGCTATTAAAGGTACCTTCGTCATTGAGATGATTCTGGAAATGTTCTCTGACTAACTAATTGTATCCATTTTGACCATAGAGGTTGTCTACACTGATTTCAAACCATTTTTACGTATTTTGCGCAGAACGAGTGCTTAAGGAACACAAGATTATTTATAATATTTATAATATCTTTTTTGGCAAGGCTGTATAGTTGGCTAAGGACTTTATTCAGGCGTAAAGAATTTTTTCGGCTCCCGGCAGGATTATCTCTTGCCATCAAGGAGAATTCGGAAGTTAGAGTTCATTGGTGGGTACAATTTTTATAATTTCGCCGTCACGAAGAAAAATTATGCGCTGCGAAAACCGGGCAATCTCTTCTTCGTGAGTGACCAGAATAATTGTGGTTCCTCGTTGATTAATTTCTTTAAATAAATTCAGTATCTCCTTGCCTGTGCGAGTGTCAAGGTTACCTGTGGGTTCGTCCGCCATAATCACCGATGGTTCAGTGACCAGTGCACGGGCAATTGCAGCTCGCTGTCGTTCACCACCTGAAATTTCTGTCGGCAAATGGTTCATTCTCCCGGCAAGTCCTACTTTCTCCAGGGCAGCTCTTGCTCGTTCTCTTCGTCTTCTGGCAACTACTCCGCCGTAAGCAAGAGGCAACTCTACATTCTGCAGAATCGTCAGGTGGGGTAAGAGATTAAAAAATTGAAAGACAAATCCAATCTCTCGATTTCGTGTAGCGGAGAGTTCTGTATCGTTTAGCTCATCTATTTTTCGGCTCTTAAAATAATAGTGCCCTGAGCTTGGGCGGTCAAGCATTCCAAGTATATGCATCAATGTAGATTTCCCTGAACCACTGGGTCCCATTATCGCTATAAATTCGCCGCTCTTTATTTCAATATCCACGCCCCTCAGTGCAGGTACTTTTATAGGACCAATCTGGTACGTCTTATTGAGACGTTCTGTCTTTATCAAAGGCTTATCATTATGTAATAGTTCATCCACCCACTACTCCTGAGTTATTTCACGGCAAAATGAGACACAAAAATTATCACAGGATATTAGCCTAACAAGGCTTGAGTGTAGATGTCAAATGGTGGTGTGAGAAAGGATAAAATCTTCCATTGACCTTTTGTAGAGCATTTTTCCCATCACGCTCTTAGAGACGACCTTTGAAATCAGTATCCTGGACGCAGGGACCTGTGAGAACGCCGTTAAAGTACTGGACGTTACAGACCAGACCAACAGCAGAATCCCGCCTGCAATTGCAAGTAATATTATGGTCGCCAGAGCATAACTGGATGCACGAATTAAAAAGGAATCGGTACAGGTGACAATGTCTCGCAATGTAGTTAATATCCCACTAAGGTTCTGCTTCTGTTCTCTCGCCTTTTTCACCCTGGTCATTACTCTTTTTACGAGCTCCTGCTGTTGAGCCAATGTAGGTTCTGGTACTTCTTTCGGTACAAGTATCCTCTCTACTTTCTCAAAGACACTCTTATCCCTTCGTAGGAGAACCTCGCCTTTTTCTTTATCTTTTGAAATTATGTGTTTTTTGCGTTCCATAGTTCTATTTCCTTAAGTAATTTTTTTAAACGCTTCTTTGCCCTGAAAATGTGTCGTTTTACCGACCCGACACTACAACGCACTATTTCGCTTACCTCCTGTATACTTAACTCCTGATAATAATGCAGAAGAAAACATTTGCGTTGCATAGGAGATAGCCTGAGCAACAGCTTATGGATAAGTTCTCTGTGTTGGTTGCTTTGAGCCTCGGTCCGGGGTACGTTATACTCAATGCCCTCCAGGCGTTGTCGGTACTCGAGAGACTCTTCTGCAGCCTCGTCAATATAGACACGCCTTCGGTAATGTTTTGCCTGTCGTCGGAGATAATCGAGTGCAGTGTTCACTGCAATTCGATATACCCAGGTCGAGAACTCTGCTTTTCCAGTCCAGGAACGCAACGCACGATACATCCTCAAAAAGGTCTCCTGCACTACGTCGCTTGCATCGTCGTAATTTTGTGTTAGCCTCCAGGCTATCTTGTAAATCTCTCCCTGATAGCGTTCAACAATTATCTCGAACAATTCTATGTTGCCTGCGGTTATCTGAGCTACCAGCTCACGTATTCGGCGTTTGTCCACATTCCCCTCAGCATAGCACACATTCGCCCGGGATATACTCCCTCCTATTGCGCCTGATACAAATAACTCTTCCTTCATATCTTTAGGCAACTCGACTATTATTATAATAATTAGACTCCCAAAAATGCCAACAGGTTGACACCACAAGTTTATCTGTTTATCAAATTTCTCTATGGCGCATAAGTATTAATATAAGGACAGTTATAATTAATCCTGCATTTCTTACGCATTTCTTCTTATAAAGTGTTGTTTTAATTCTCAGGGGTATCCCACAAGCACAGGATAATCAACACTATAGCCTCCTCCCGTGGATTTGGTTCTCATCCTACATTTTTATCTGGTAATGGTTCAAGCATTATTTTGTCTTTTCCTGCTTCACTCCTGGCTTAATTTGCTTTAACTCCCGAGGCGGGAATCTCCGATTCCGACCAAGACATAATCATTCTAAATTTACTCCACGCACGAATATACCCCATTCAGTTTTACTTGCCTATTGCCTGGAGAACCAATTATACTGCTTTCATTAAGCTAACAAAAAGAGTATCGAGGATGAGAAAAACAATCTTTTTAATGTTACTGGTTCTGAGCCTTATAATCCCGTGCTGGGGCTATGGGGAGCCGGGAACACTTGAGGTAAGCTTTTCTTTCCCACGCAATGGACTCACAATTACAAAACAAAATGGCTATGACCTGCTCAGACTAAAAGGATGTGAATTCTGGAATAGAGCCGGCGAGCCACAGATACCGGTATTTGTCGGGTCAGTAGCGCTCCCCCAGGGTGCTACGTTTGAAGGCATTGAGGTGCTGAAGGCAACTCGTAAACCTCTGCGAGGAAACTACCGTATCCTGCCAGTGCAGGAATCCATCCCCTTAAGCGAGTATGCGAATACCAGAGTTGCATTCACGCCACCTTGCCCGGACATTTATCAGGCAAAAGGATATTTCCCGAATCGGCTTTTTCAGGTTACCGGGCGCGGGAATGTGATGGGACAGGAGGTAGTAAATCTTCTGATTTATCCTGTGCAGTATTCACCTTCTGATGGAAAGGTTGTTTTATACACTCATATTCGTCTGCGGGTGAGTTATCAGGGTGGCGAACTCCAGAAAAGCGCACAACTGAATATCAGTCGGCTTAATTCAGCACAAGCGCTACTGAGAAAACGAGTATTGAATCCTGCAGTTGTTCAGCCTGTTGTGGCTGGCAAGGATTGGCAAAAGAAAAAAATGAACATAAAAAGCTCTGAGCTCCAACCAGGTGAGTATAGATATGTAATTATCACCTCCGCGTCCTTTGCGGGTGCATTTCAGCCACTTGTGGAGTGGAAAACCAAAAAAGGAGTGCCTGCCACCATTGTCACGACTGAGTGGATACAGACAAATTATCCAGGACGTGACCTTGCTGAGAAGATTCGCAATTGTATTAAGGATACAGTGGCAAGCTGGGGAACAGAATACGTCCTGTTAGGCGGAGATACGAATGTCGTACCCGACCGTATAGCCTTTGCAATGGAATCAGGCAAAGGCGCTGATAGAGACGATATTCGCTGTGACCTTTACTATGCAG
This sequence comes from Candidatus Sumerlaeota bacterium, assembly GCA_021160705.1. Lineage (GTDB taxonomy): Bacteria > Sumerlaeota > Sumerlaeia > MWCT01 > JAGHBZ01 > JAGHBZ01. The sequence goes on along the minus strand of JAGHBZ010000378.1, from coordinate 3,097 downwards.
ACCTTGATGGTTCATTTGATGCGGACGGAGATAACATATTCGGCGAGGTGGAAGACCAGATTGACCTTTACCCGGATGTGTTTATCGGGCGTGCACCGGTAGATACAATTAATGAAGTCCAGACGTTTGTTAATAAGGTGCTTACCTATGAAAAGAATCCTCCTGCTGACTACCTGCTCAAGGTACTGTATGCTGCGGAGATTGAACAGGACGTTCCTCTCTCGGATAGCTCAATCTCAGCCGATTATATTGATGCTCACTACATCCCGGCATATTTTAAGCCTGCCACTAAGTTATACCAGCGGTTGGGAAACGAGAATCCCACCACCGTGCGAAACGCTTTAAATCAAGGGTTTCATTTTATTAATCATCTGGGTCATGCCTGGTATTATAAGCTCCGGGTTGGGGGGAGTGGAAACTATCTTTACCGTTCTGATATGGATAGTCTGACCAATGGAACACGGTATGGAATTCTTTACTCAACGGGTTGCTGGCCAGGCGCCATTGACCGGGACTGTATTGCGGAACATTTTGTTAACTGCACCTCAGGTGGTGGAATTGCCTTCATTGGCAATTCGCGTTATGGCTGGTTCTCGCCGGGTAACCCGTTGTTCGGGCATTCTGACCGATTCCATCACTGGTTTTACAAGACCCTCTTTTGCGATGGTATCTATCGTCTGGGCGAGGTAGTCGCCGGTGAAAAGATGCATTTTATCCCCTGGTCTCGCGAGGAGAACATCTATCGCTGGCATCAGTACGAGATTAATCTGCTTGGCGACCCGGAAATGCCTATCTGGACTGATACTCCGCATACCCTTACTGTCCATCATCCTCAGGAGATTCCGACAGCCGGGATACCCTTTCCGATTCAGGTAATGCAGGATAATACACCAAGCTCAGGAGCATTGGTCTGTGTGAGCAAAGGCACTGAGGTGTATGCCTACGGCTATACCGATAATACAGGACACATTACATTTACTATCAATCCGCAAACTGTCGGGCAACTGGCAGTGACCATCACAGCACATAACTGTCTCCCCTACGAAGGGATAACTACAGTCACCGATACAGCTCGTTACATAGCAATCTCGCATACAGCGATAGACGATGACTCCAAAGGCAAGAGTATGGGGAATGGTGATGGGCAGGTAAATCCTGGGGAAGCAATAGAGTGGGAAATCACTCTTAAGAATTATAGCGCTCAGACAATTAATGGGATTTCCGCAACGCTTGAGCTTCTCCAGCCTTCGTACCAGAACTTTGGCGCGCAGATATATGGCGACCTTGTTCCGGGTGCAGAAGTGATGCAGAAGTTTGATATACCTGTAAGTCCTAACGCTGAAAATGGCGAGGTTTATCTCTTCCGACTTACTATAACCGACCAGGAGCACAATGAATGGATTTATTATCCTGGCTTTGTGGTGGCATCTGCTCAGATATTGCCTGACTCGTTCAGGATTGACGATTCTGCTGGTGGAGATGGTGATGGAATCCCTGAACCAGGCGAGACCATTCTGTTAGAACTGACCTTATACAACTCCGGACTCGGATATGTGAACAATGTAAGGGTACACATTATCAGCAATAATGAATGTCTCCAGGTTCTGGACGGAACAGTTGAGTATGGTAATTTTTCCGCTGGAGAAAAACGCTCAGGCACTAAACCATTTACACTCTCAATTCCTCCTGCGTGTACTGGTGCATATTTCGTCGCTCTTCAGCTCCAGATTCAGGGAAGTGGCTATAACTCCAGCGACCAAATACTACTCTTTGGAATAGGCGACGTCGGGTTTAGCGACGATATGGAAACCGGTAGTGCTCAATGGACTCTGGAGGGCGCAAATAACCTGTGGCATCTATCCACACATCGCACTCACTCCGGCAGCTGGAGCTGGTACTGTGGGCACGAGGGAAGCTTTGTCTACGATAACAATATGAACTGTGCCATCAAGACGCCAGAACTCACATTGCCACCCAATGCAGAACTCTCATTCTGGCGATGGTATGAACTGCCCATCTATGGTTCAAATGGTCTCTATGTGGAGCTCTGGGTAGACGGGGAATGGCACGTGCTGGATTTCATTGGCAGTGGCGGTGCTCTAAATGACGATGATGATAAATTAACCGCCGGGCTACTCAGCAGCTGGTTTCAGGAAAGATATGACCTCTCGTCTTATCCACCGGGCACCACCTGCAGGCTACGTTTCCGTTTTGTAAGCGATGACGAACCCGTTGAAGAAGGATTTTATCTTGATGATATTGTGGTCAAATCGCAGGGCTCTCCCTTTATGACAGAAGCCAGAGATTTCTGGATTCTATATTAATTGACACCATTACCAGAGTTGAGTGTGCCTATTCAAACGATGATGGAATACACTCAGCCTCCTTCCACTATGCTAATTCAGACTTGCGAATTAAGCCCGAGAGCATACAATATCTCTTATTCCGAATCTCTTATTCCGAACGATGAAAGAGGAGAAAAATATGAAGGGATTGACTCAGCCAGCCAATATGAACTGGGACTTGAGCAGTTTTTTTCCAGAATTCAATGGCACGGAAATGAACCAGTTTAAGCAAACGCTTGAACAGGACATTGCTTCACTATGCGAAAAAGCCCATACCTTGCCCCCGCTGAACTCTAAGAATGTTGAGCAATGGGAAGAGATATTTCTGAAGAACGAAGATATTATGGTTCGTCTGGAACATCTTGGTGCTTATGTCAGTTGTCTGTCTGCTGTGGATGCACGCAACGAAGCCTATCGGATACAAGAAGCCGAAATGACCCGGATGTATGCGGAGTTTTCAAAACTTGAGGTGGAATTGCTACGTGCTATAAAAGAGACACCTGATGACGTATTCGCCGCTTTTGTTGAACGCGATGCTTTTGACGGTGCGCGCTATTATTTGCAGAGACTTCGTGAGAAGGCGCGCCACACTATGACGCTTGAGAAAGAACTCCTTGCCGCTGACCTCTGCGTGGATGGACTCAATGCCTGGGCTCGGCTTTATGATACGCTTTCTGGTAAACTTGAGTTTGATATGGAGTTCCCCGATGGGCGACGCCAGCGAATACCCATCTCGCAACGTAGGTCTCTTA
>JAGHBZ010000036.1 GCA_021160705.1 Candidatus Sumerlaeota bacterium | reverse complement strand
CGAGAACCCGGACTCTTTCAGCTGTGAATAGACCATATCAAACCGATTAGGATGACGGGGGGCAATTATCATTTTTACTCCAGGGATGTCCCTGGCGAGTTCGCGAAACACTTTGAGCATTATGGTTTCCTCTCCGGGATGTGTGCTACCGACAACTATAATATCCGCATCAGGGGGTATTCGGAGACGGGCTAATAATTGTTGTCGTTCTTCAGGGGTTAGAGTCGTGGGTTCTATATCAAACTTACAATTGCCAGTGACAAAGATATTATTCCTGCTGTCCAGCAGAGTGGCGATTTTGTCGGCGTCCTCCTGAGTCTGCATTGCAAAGGCATCCACCGACGTCAATGCTCGCTTCAGATATCTCTTTGCCCGCCGATACCATTTAAATGAGCGGTCTGAAATTTTACCATTGACCAGAAATATTTTAACGCCTCTTTGTTTTGCCTGGATTAACATATTTGGCCAGAGCTCCGTCTCCATCATCACGTATACTGAGGGTCTCAGGGCTGTTAGAAATTTTCTTACAATCGGCGACAGGTCTACTGGATGGTAGAAGACCAGACGAGATAAATGACGTAGATGCTGTCGGGCGTTATTTTGTCCGGTCTCGGTAATGGTACTGACAATAACACTATACTCAGGTAGTTGCCGATGAAACTCACCGATTACCGCTCTGGCGACGTTGACCTCGCCCATACTGACCGCATGAAACCAGGCAACTGGTGTATGTGGCAGGGAGTCGCGAAACTCCCTAAATCGCTGAAGTCCACTTCCTAACATCGCCTTTAAAGATTCAAAGTTTTTGCGTTTTTGGGCGTAGCGGAACAAAAAATACGGCACTAATCCCGGCGAACTCACTCCATACACTATATCGTAAAAGGTAAGCATTGATGAGAGGTCTGATAGATTCTAAAGCCACTCAAGTTTTTGAGACAGCCTGTTCAGAGAATTTTCGGTAAATAATTTTGCCCTGGTACTCCAGCGAGTCAACAATGGCAATAATAGCGGCATCAACAGGTTTTTGCAACGTCTGCTGACACATACGTGCACTGCTACCACGAACCACAATGACCAGCTCGCCCATACCAGCACCCACAGCATCAGCAGCCACAACATAGCTGGATAGTAATTTCATATCAAGCCCAACACTCTGAACAATCAAAAGCTTAAACCCCATCAGTCCTTCGTCTTTCTGCGTTGAGACTACCGTGCCTACGACTTTTCCCATAAGCATAACAAATCCCTCCCAAATCCACGCTGGTTAACAGACCATACTTACCCCAACCCACCCCCAGCTCGCAAGCAAAAAGTACTCCTGGCGAGAATCCCCTGAATATCAGGTACTTTTACCCTAATCATTTTAGGTAAGGTGATGATAAGCGCCAAACACCTTCGCTTCCCCATTAACATACACGTGGTTTAAATTTATCCTTATCAACAGAAAAAAAACTCAGCAGTGATGTACCGGTAATCTTTGCTTTTCATTAACACCTTGTTTCAACAAGGTGAAGAAAAAGAAGCGTAAGAAATTAGTCCACCCAACCGTTTTAACGGTTTTTCTATTCTCTCGGTTGCGGCGGCTTACTCCCGTATAACCTGAGTCTGAAACGTTAGAAACTATCCCTGAATTCCTTCTTTGAAACCGTTAAAACGGTTAACAGGTTTCTTACTCATCCTTATACTCCTCCCCCTCGATAAATCGAGGGGCTAATGAGAAGGTAATGTCTTGCCTCGTTACCGAATTCTGCAAAATTACCTAATGAGTAGGTACTTTTATAAAATTCGAGATGTGCTCTGTTGCAAAGATAGAACCTGTGTATAAGACTATTATTCAAGCAATTGACGTATGTTCTTTGCCATAAGATTGGAAACCTCTCAGCTCTCCCCAGTCCCCTGCTTAGGAATTCTAAAATCAATAAGGGTGATGCATAAAAGGAAATGTCGTCATCTCCTGCCCTCCTGGTCTCCTTATAAAAAGAATATTAATAAGGAATCCAGGAGACCAGGATAATCCTTAAAAGTAAGATTTTTTCCTCCACTCAGAAAGAGAAGTTAGGACTACAATATGCTTAAAAGCACATCTTGAACTTTAGCGGAATTGAGGTCTGAGCTAAAGTTGAGTTGTGATAATGTCGTCATCTCCTGCCCTCCTGGTCTCCTTATAAAAAAGTATTTATAAGGAATCCAGGAGACCAGGAAAGGTCTAAAATAGTGAGATTTTTCTGTTCAATCAGAAAGGGAAATAAATACTACGATTCGCTTGCAACAAAGCACACTTTAAACTTTAGGGGAATTTAGAACAGACTCCTAAAGTTGAAAGTTGTCCTCCTGGCTTCCTGGTCTCCTTATAAAAAAAGTATTTATTAGGAATCCAGGAGACCAGGAAAGGTCTAAAATAGTAAGATTTTTCTGTTCAATCAGAAAGGGAAATAAATACTACGAGATGCTTACCACAAAGCAATTTTTCTTCTCAGTGTACTCGGTGAACTCTGTGGCTAAGAAGAAAAAGAGCAAGCCATAGAGGACTCAGAGTTAGCTGAGATTTAGTAATTCGTGATTTCAGAAGAAAAAATTTTTAACCACAAATGAGCACGAATCTTCGTGAAAGGGAAAATCATATAACTTGCCACTGAGAACTCAGAGTTCACAGAAGTTATAATGCAACTCTTTTTGCACCGTTAAAAAGCCTTTTCTTTCTCTTCAGCAGGAATATCACATATTTTAGGGTTGCAAGGAGTTCTAAAAATTCAAAAAGGGCGATGTGTAAGAAAAGTTTGTTATCTCCTGGCTCCCTGGTCTCCTTATAAAAAAGTATTTATTAGGAATCCAGGAGAGCAGGATAACTCTGCGATAGTGAGTTTTTTCGGTTTAAATAGAAAAGTGAATTGATAGTACGATAT
>JAGHBZ010000016.1 GCA_021160705.1 Candidatus Sumerlaeota bacterium | reverse complement strand
TTCATTCATTAAGATTTTTCTCGTCATTTGGTAATCTCGCTGAGAAAAACTTCAACTTTCACTTTAAGACAGAACTAACTTATTTCCTTTGACTTCTTTTTTTCAAGCAATAATCTCAATAGTGCAGAGAAAAAATTACGCCATTCACGTCTTTACGTGAAAGAGCAATTTAAACCCGCTCCTTGTGATATTTTACATACACCATCTTCTTTAAGTATCACAATTGCACTGTAATTTGCTGGAGACTCCTCCATTATCTACATTTTGAATTTCAAAAAATTACCTGATGAGCAAGAAGGTTTAGGAGTAAATATTATCCTCTTGCTTTAAGAGTTTCTTCCTGGCATAATATAAGATGAAAATGTCCATAACAAATAAAATAACAGCAGGTGAATTTAAGTTAGTAAGTGAATATCAGCCCTGTGGTGACCAGCCGCAGGCAATCGAGAAACTCAGCACTGGTGTAGAGCAGGGACTGAAACATCAGGTACTGCTCGGAGTGACTGGTTCAGGAAAGACATTCACAATGGCAAATGTGATAGCCAGGGTAAATCGCCCGACTCTGGTTATTGCGCCAAATAAAACGCTTGCCGCTCAATTGTATCATGAGTTTAAGGAGCTCTTTCCTCACAATGCAGTGGAATATTTTGTGAGTTATTATGATTACTATCAGCCTGAGGCATATATACCGGAGACGGATACCTACATTGCAAAAGACGCACAGATAAACTCCGAGCTGGATAAGATGCGACTTGCAGCCACCCGTGCATTGCTTGAACGTCGGGACGTCATAATAGTTGCCAGTGTTTCGTGCATCTATGGGATTGGCTCGCCGGATGATTTTTATTCTATGGTTGTGTATCTGGAAGAAGGAATGAAAGTTAGCCGGGATGATGTCCTGCGACATTTAGTTGATATGCTATATCAACGAAACGATGTTGATTTTTATCGTGGTGAGTTTCGTGTTAGGGGTGATGTAGTAGATGTTTTTCCAGCGTATGAAGACCGAAGAGCAATTCGGATTGAGTTTTTTGGCGATTACATTGACCGACTTGTAGAGATTGATGCCTTCACCGGTAAACCTTTGAGACGATACCGACGTGTAGCAATTTATCCATCAAGTCACTATGTAACGACTCGCCCGAGGTTAGAGGAGGCAATAGCATCAATACGGCAGGAGTTGAGCGAGCGGTTACAAGAGTTAAAGGCAATGGGCAAACTCCTTGAAGCCAAACGTCTGGAACAGCGTACCCTTTATGACCTGGAGATGCTTGAGGAGATGGGTACCTGCGTGGGTATTGAAAACTATTCACGCCATTTGAGCGGCAGAAAACCCGGTGAGCCTCCTTTTACCATACTGGATTATTTCCCGCCTGATTATCTTATGTTTATTGACGAGAGCCACATCTGTGTGCCCCAACTCCGTGGTATGTACGAAGGCGATAGGTCGCGAAAACTTACTCTGGTGGAGTATGGATTCCGACTCCCATCAGCGCTTGATAACCGTCCTTTACGATTTGATGAATTTGAATTGCGAGTGAATCAGGTAATTTATGTCTCTGCCACTCCTGCTGAGTATGAACTCAAGAAATCCGGGGGTAATGTAGTGGAACAACTGGTCAGACCAACCGGACTGATGGAGCCGAAGGTTGAGGTACGTCCCGCTACTAACCAGGTGGAGGACCTGCTGGAAGAAATCCGTAAACGCGTGGCTAAAGACGAGCGTGTGCTTGTGACCACTCTGACAAAACGTATGGCTGAAGAACTGACGGAATATTATGCCTCATTGGGGCTTAAAGTAAAATATTTGCATTCCGATATAGAAACCATAGAACGGACGGAGTTGCTCCGGGATTTGCGTCTTGGGAAATTTGATGTTCTCATTGGCATCAATTTACTAAGAGAAGGACTCGACCTACCAGAGGTCTCGTTGGTGGCAGTGCTGGATGCTGATAAAGAAGGATTCTTGCGTTCGACCACATCATTGATTCAGACTTGTGGACGTGCAGCGCGAAACGTCAATGGCACAGTGATTTTATATGCTGACCAAATGACCGACTCAATTCGCACTACCATTGCCGAGACTGAACGACGCCGTCGAGTTCAGTCGGCGTATAATCGTGAACACAATATCACTCCGCAAAGCATTAAAAAATCTATCAAGACCATTCTGGACACCGTGTATGAAGCGGACTATGTCACAGTACCCAAAGTCAAAGAGGAGGTTGCTGAATATATCCCGCTGGATGAGATTCCGAGGAAGATTGCGGAGTTGCGTCGTGAAATGCGACAGAAAGCACGTGCTCTTGAATTTGAAAATGCAGCTCTCATTAGAGACCAGATTTTTGCCCTTGAGGCTAAGCTTAAAGAAGCTACTGTTTATCAGGCAGGTTCAGGGAGTGTTAATTCTGCGAGACAAACCCGACGAAGAAGACGGAGGTCTTATTAAATGAATTGTTGTTATCACCAATAAATCATAGGAGGTGGAATAATGTGTAGGAATATAAAAAAATATCTCACACCAGGATACATCGGACTAATGGTTTTTGTGTTCTTGCTTCTGAGCGTAGGGACGATAGCGCTGGCGGTTCAGGAAGAGACCGGAATTGAACCCGAGCCAAAAGCCATAGAAATCTTTCCGACCTATAGCCACAATTTCAATGTGGAAATCTGGACTGACAGAAGAACTTATTATATAGGCGATAGTATAAGAATATATTTTCGTGCGAACCGAGATGCCTACGTTTATATCTACGATATTGACCCGAGCGGTGCTACGCGTTTACTATTCCCCAACTGGTACGATAGAGACAATTTTGTTCGTGCTCATATAAGATATAGTATCCCTGACTATCGCTATGACCTTAGAATTACAGGACCAACCGGAAGAGAAACCTTACACATCATTGCGGTGCGCAGGAAATATCGGTTTTTAAGCCGATATTATCGATTCAGCCCGCAAGAACCATTTCCACTGGTAGAGAAAGGTCCAGAAAGTGTCATACGAGAGTTGAAGAAACAGGCACAAAAAGGCACGACCTCCAGGGAACGTGCACCAGGAAAAATAGAAGCACAACCACGTTATAGGACAATTGAACCTGTCCCTCCACCGCCTTATCCGTATTACGGTTATGCTGAAGATATAACGACGATTTATGTGCGTCCAAGCTACTGGGAGCCTTATGATTGGTATGATGAGTATGATTATTGGTTTCATCCGGGCTACGGCTACCTTGTGCTCCGCTCCTCACCATCACGGGCACGAATTTATGTTGATGGTTCATACAAAGGCAAAACACCCAAAACTATTTCAGTTCGTACTGGATGGCACTCCATTCGTCTTACCAAGTCGGGCTATTATGATTGGAGAGAACGCGTGTATGTGAGCAGGGGTGAACGCTCATATATTTATGCTGACCTGGAACGAAAATATCCATATTGGCGGTATGAGGCACCACGTGAACGCTCAAAGAAAGAATATAAAAAAAAGAGACCACCTCGCGAGAAAAATGAATTTGAAAGGGAGAAACCAATCCAGATGTACAAAGAGGAACAAACTCCACCTCGTGAGGTGCCATCTGTGAGAACCGAGCCAATAGAAAATGAGTGGTAAAGTTAACAAAATCGCAGTCTTTGTATATAGAGTTAATGAACATAACCAGGATATTCTCTTCCTGTTATTGCGGCGAAATAAACAATTAGGCGGATACTGGCAACCCATCACTGGTAGCGTGGAGAACAATGAGTCATTAACACAGGCAGCAAGACGTGAAATCCTTGAAGAAACCGGGCTCAGAGAGGTAAATCTCCTTTCTGAGCCCTGTTACGTTTTTGAATTTGATAAAAATGGTACGTCCTTCAGGGAATTTGTGTTCGGTGCCCAGACCAGGGAGGAAAGAATTCACTTAAGCTCAGAACATACGGCGTATATGTGGGTTCCGTTCAATGAGGGAGTTAACTACCTTTACTGGGATGCAAATAAAGAAGGGCTACGTCGTCTTTTTGAGTATCTGCAATCACATCCACCATCATAATTTTCTTTCAGCAATATAAATGTGCCTAATATATACCATCCCTATCATCTCAATAAAAAGCGGAACAGAACGGTAAAGGGGATTATTGCCTCCTATTTTGCGATAAGACGCACTACAATCACTTTTCAGTTGCAAAATTCAGAAAAGGATAAAAACAATTATACATAAATTTTTGAGGAGTTGCTACTATGCGAAACGCAATATTCCTATTACTAATAGTGATTCTGCTGGTATCTCCCCTGGTTATCTTTTGTTTTGCTGAAGAAACTACCTCACCCACTCCAGTAACACCGGAACGAAAGATAATCCCCCCAGCCCGCCGACAACTTAAAGGTAAGACGTTTCAAAGTAGTCTGGGCGAAATTTATCTTCCGGAAAAATTTGATTCGTCCGCAAAGGAATTGAGTTTGCTTATACATTTTCACGGTGCTGGCTGGCTCGTGGAACAAAAGCTGGAAGATGCTCAGCGCAAGTGTGTGCTGTTGGTAGTGAGTCCTGGTGGGTTCAGCAGTGCATACTCGCGCTTATTTAAAGAGTCCGGGCGATTTCAACAGATACTCACTGAAGTTCTTCAAATATTAAAATCAAATCACGCCATAGCTGACGATGCGCAATGGCACAAAATCGGTCTCTCTGGATTCAGCGCCGGTTATGGGGCAATTAGAGAAATATTACGTCGTCCCGAAGATTATCGACTCATCAATTTTGTTGCACTTGCCGATGGTCTTCATTGTAGTTTTGATAATCCTGTTCAAAGAACTGTAGTTCCTGCACAGCTTGAACCATTCAAAAAATTTGCACTTGACGCTGTTAGGGGGAAAAAGACTTTTGTACTGACACACTCTTCTATTAAGCCCCCTACCTATGCCAGCACTACTGAAACTACTAATTATCTGGTAAAATCAGTTGGCGGAACATTCAAGACGTTACCCGCTCCACGTAAAGATGAGCGTGGTATGAAATTAATCAGGTCGTTTGAAAAAGGGGGGCTACATATCTGGGGATATTCTGGCGAGACTGCCGCTGACCATATGGACCATCTTTACAATATTGACCGTCTGTTCAAATATTATAATTGAGCTAAAAAAGAAAAATCTGGCAATTGGCAAGCAGGTTCTTTTAAAATACTTTTGAAAGTGAATTAATGACATAATGAGAGTATTCAGGACATTGCTCACATCAAGATGATAATAGGAGTAGAAGGCATAAGTCATAGTACCGCGCCGGTGGAGGTAAGGGAACAGTTTGCACTGACGCGGCACAAACAGGAGTCCATTCTTTTGCGTTTATGTGAGCTTGCTGGAATTCGTGAATCAGCCATTCTCAATACCTGCAATCGTCTGGAGCTATATGTAGTGGCAGAGCAGGAGTCCAGCATAGGGCAGGCATCAATTATGACTTTTTTGCCTAAAGAGCACGCGCATACTCAACTTTCCCATTATAATAAATATATCTATAATCTTCGCAATGCAGAAGCCATCCGCCATCTGTTTAGAGTTTCTGCCAGTATAGACTCAATGATTCTCGGTGAGCCTCAAATACTTGGACAGGTGAAGCAAGCAATCCAGCTCGCTCGCCAGTGTAAGAGTGCCGGGACGGTGCTCAATAAGCTATTTGAGTATGCGATTGGTTTTGGCAAGCGAATCAGGGCGCAAACCGATATTGGTAAAGGCACGGTGTCAGTTCCTTTTGCCGCTGTAAATCTAATATTTGAGCATTTCCAATCCCTTGATGGAAAAACAATTGTCCTCATCGGCACCGGTAAGATGAACAAGCTGGCTGCACGTCGGTTAGTAGAAAACACCTCTGCACAGCTCTATATTGCCAGCCGTGATCTGGCACGGGCTAAATCATTTGCTAAACATATACCATATACTAAACCCGTAGAGTTTAACTTCGCCCTGAAATGTCTGATAGACGCAGACATTGTGCTGACCTCTACTGATGCACCTCATTGTCTCATCTATCGGGAGCAAATGGAGGAGATAATGAAACAGCGTGGGTTTCGCCCTTTGATGATTATTGACATTGCGGTGCCACGTGATGTTGACCCTGAGGTTCGGGCTATTAACGGCGTAACGCTATTTAACATTGATGACCTGAAGAATATTGTGGATAAAAATATAGAGGCTCGCCGAAAAGTAGCAGAGCGAATAGAAGAAATGACAAAAAAAGAAACTGAGAAATTTTGCCACTGGCTGGCAACCCATAATGTCAAGCCCGCAATAATAGCTCTTCGGCATCACATTGAAAAACAATGCGCTGATGAGATAAATCGTCTTCGTGCTCTTCTGGGCACGGAACTGACGCCTGAACAGGAGGAGTATTTCCGTCAGTTTACCCGCTCAATTGCTAACAAGATTGCTCACCAACCCGTGAAACGGATAAAACAATTAGCCTCAAATGGGATGGGATTCCATTACGCTGAAATCCTTAATGAGCTCTTCGCTGTTCCGGAAAGAGAGAAAAAGCATAATAAATGAAATGAACTCCAGCGTTTAAAACAAAGGGGGCAGCTCTAATCTTCGGGATTTAGAGGGCTTCCAACCAGGAATCCCCGGAAATAATGTTTATCTCC
>JAGHBZ010000263.1 GCA_021160705.1 Candidatus Sumerlaeota bacterium | reverse complement strand
TGCATCAAGCAAGTTGCTCAAAAAGGCTCTGGAACTGGTCACTGTGGGACTGGATTTATCCCCACAGAACGTAGCACTTCTGGAACTGAAAGCCGATATCCTGATGCAAATGAATAATACTGAAGGTGCAGTGGAGGTGCACATATCGCTGGCAAAAACTATGCTCGCTCAAGAAGATGTAGCTGGAGCCGAGAGGGTTCTTAAAAATGCCATTGACTCCATACCAACGAACGAATCATTAACTCTTGCGTTAGCAAATCTGTACAAAGAGAGTGGTCAGGACTTAAAAGCACTTGCCACACTACGCCGATTAGTACATTTTCTGGCTGAGGAAAATAAGTGGGAGCAATTAGTCACTATTTCGCAAGATATTCTCACTATATCTCCTGAAGACACGGAAACCTTAATCTCACTGGCAGATGCGAAAACTAAATTGAACAAGCTGGATGAAGCGATAACCTATTATAAACGAGCAGCGGATTCTTTGATGAAACAAAAAGATTATACTGGTGCCCGTGCCTGTCTGGACAAGGCACTGGAGTTAGCACCGGACTCGCCTGAATTAACCTTTGATTATGCCACTATGGTCTATAACCATGAGGGTATGGATTCTGCACTCCCACTTTATCGCAAAGCACTGAAAGCCTTTCAGGACACCGATATATCCCCGGACAATGTCATTGATTATTATCATAAGGTTCTTGAGAAGGAGCCCTCACTGGTTGATATACGGCGTGAACTTGTTAATTACTTGTTCTCAAAGGGTCTTAATGACAAGGCAATTGAGCAATTACACAAGTTGGCAGATATTTATTACAGTATTACAGGTGACCTGGATTCCGCTATTCATACATATCTGGAGTTAAAGGCTTATGAGCCCGATAACCTTGAGATAAACGAGCGAATCGCTGATATTTATGAGCGAAAAGGCGATATTGACAATGCTGTCAGATTTTACTGGACAGCCGCACAGACGCTTTTGAATCTTGGCGAAGAGGAACAGGCTCTTAACAGACTCCAGAAGGTGATAGAATTAAAACCCGACGATGAGTCCGCATTGGAACAGCTGGCTCACCTCAACACACTTCTCGGCAACAAAAATGCGGCAATTTCATATTATACCCAATTAGCAGAAATTCGTCGCCATCAGGGGCGTGAGGAGGAAAATGAGTCGGTCTACTCCAAGCTATTGGAGCTGGATGCGGAACTCAAGGATGTACGCAGGAATCTTGCGGTTCTGTTGCACAAAAAGGGCGATGATACCGCAGCAGCGGAGCACTATTTTGCTTTAGCGAATAGTGCTATTGCACAGAATAACTTTGATGAAGCCGCAGAAAATCTTAAGAGCTGTATTGAGCTCAATCCCTTGTTGCTCGATGCAATCAGGCAATTGACCTCCGTGTACAAAGAGCTTGGTAAGATTGACACGGCTGTTCAGATGCTACTGGACGCCGGGGATAGAGCGCTTGAGTTAGGCGAGTCAGAGGTTGCAAAAAAGGTATATTTTGACGCACAGGAGATTGCGCCGAATAATCCTCTGGTTATTGAAAAAATCGCTGAGTTCTTTCTTGGCAGAAATCTAATTGAAGATGCGCTGGTGCAACTCAGGCGTCTTTATTCAATTTATCAGCAAAGCGGTGAGATAGAGAAATCGTGTCAGGTTCTGGAGAAAGTAAAACAACTCTCACCCCGAGATGAAGAGGTTCGAAAAGACCTTGCGCATACATTATTCCAGTTGGGTAACGCCGAAGAATCCGCAAGGGAATGGGCTGAGTTGTTTGAGTTGGTCATTCAACGTACTCCTGCCGAGAGTGAGATTGATACCCTTCTTGAACAGGCATTTCCTTACGTCCGGGAGTACCCCGAAGTAAGCCAAAAGTTTGCTGATGTGCTTATTGCTTCTGGTAGGGAGGATAAAGCAATCAATTATTTACTAAAGGTAGCAACTTATTTGACTGAACAGGGGTTCGACGAAAAGGCATCAGAGTCCATAAAATACATAATGAGTATCAGGGAGGATAACCTTGAAGTTCTGAGACTTGCTATTATCGTTTCTGAGAGACTTGGGAGGTTATCCGAGAAGAAGGAATATTTAAAGAAAGTTGCGCGATTTTATACCAGACAGGCAGAGCACGAATCGGCTACTCGCTCATTAGAAGAGGCGTATCAGATTGATTCTCAGGATACAGAGATACTTAACGAGCTTGCGGAGTTGTATGAGCGACTTGGCAACCCGGCAAAGGTTGAACAAATCCTTTTTCAACTGGCACGAGTGAATCAAACCGCTGGAAACATTGAAGACGCCATTGCTACTGATAAGCGTATCCTTACCTTTGACCCGGAAAACGTTAATGTCCTGCGGCATCTTGCTGAGCTGTATTTACTGATGCAGGACGAAGAAAACTACTATACACATTTATGTAAAATTGCCGATATTTTAGAAAAAAATAAATCTTATACGGAGGCACTCGCCACCCTTGAGCATTTAAAATCCATCAGACCCGAAGATATTTCAATCATTCGTAGACAGGCAGAATTGTTGCGAAATACTAAAGGGATAGAATCAGCGCGTCCCAAAATCCAGAAAGTAATAGACATTGCACTCCGCACACTTGATGCACCATCAGTGATTGAGGAATACCGATGGGCAATATCACAGGAGCCTGAGAATTATAACCTTCGCATTGAGTTTGCTTCGTATCTGGAAAGCGTCGGTAAACCTAAAGAAGCAAAGAGCGAGTTCATCGCAGTTGCAGATTTTCTTGATACTGAACTGCATAATACGTACGAAGCCATAACTGTTCTGGAACGCGCAAAACAAATATCGCCAGATGACCTGTCATTGCTTGAGAAGATTGGTCTGCTTTATTTAAAGATAGGTAATCCTGAGGAGGCAAGCTCCCATTTACTGGAGTCCGCAAGAGGTTGGGCACAGAAGGATAACCCTGAGCAGAGTATACGCCTTTATAGAAGAGTCATTGAGATTAGTCCACATCTGGAGGAGGTATATACCGAGTTTGCAGAGTTGCTGGAACGAGTTGGCAGAACTTCTGAAGCGGTTGAGACGTATCTTACCTTGATGGAAAGACGCAGGGAAGAGAATCGTGAAAATGAAAACATTCCTTTAATGGTAAAAGTTCTGGAGCTGGAACCTGAGCGGAAAGACCTGCGTCTTGAGCTCGCTGAGAAATTCGCTGCCGATAACTTAATTGCTGACGCAACTTTCCATTACTTTATTCTCGGAGGACAATCAGAATCTGCAGGACGCTGGGATGAAGCCATAGGATGTTATAAACGTATCAAAGAGATTAATCCTGAAAATAGAAAAGCACGTGAACGCCTGACCGAACTCTTCCTTCAGCAGAATGAGATAGAGCAAGCAAAACGTGAACTGGAGGAGTTGGGAGAGATTGCACTCGCCAATAATGATACTCAAAGTGCAGAACAATACTTTCGTCGTATCACGGAAATTGACCCGACAGATATTTCAGCTGGTGAACGGCTCGGCAAAATTTATGAGGCTCAGGGAGATATTGAGCGAGCCTGTGAGGAGTATTTGCGAGTAAGCGAACGATTCGTCCAGCTCGGTAACCCGGAGAAATCTATCCAGACTCTTCGTAGGGTAAAAGAGCTCCTACCCTCCGATATAAACATCAGGAAAAACATTTTATCTCTGCTGGTTTCACAGGGAGCAAACACTGAGGCTGCGGAGGAATCTCTGGCGCTGGCAGAATTGGCGTTCTCTCAGAAAGACGACTCTCTCGCAGTTGAGCACTGTCGCAAAGTAAGGTCACTGGTTCCCGGCTCTCCGGAGCTGATTGTTAAATCCGCCACCCTGATGGTTGAACAGGGCTTTGTCGCCGAAGCATTAACAGAGTTCAGGGAATCCTGCTACTTCTTTATCTCCAATAGAGATTTTGAGAATGCAATTTTTATCTGTGATGAAGCCCTGAAACACTTTCCGGATAATGTGGATTTACGCTGGCAAAAGGTGGAGGCGCTAACATCCCTTAGGCGTTTTGAGGGTGTGGTCAATGAATGCTTTACTCTGGCTGAAATATACGAACGTTCAAATCAGCCACAGAAAATCTGTGAATGTATGTACCGGATACTGGAGTTCTCGCCAGAGAATGTCTCAGCACTCCAGAAATTAATAGAGCTTAAAACTCTCAGTGGCGAGACAGAGGAGGCACTTGCACAACTGGAAACACTGATTGCTATTTATCGTAATCAGGGGAATTTCTCTCAAGCTGAGCTGTATTGCCGTAGAGCATTGGAGATTGATAAAGATAATGTTTCTATGCGAGAGAGATTAGCCGAGCTCCTTTACCAGCAGGAGAAACACTCTGAAGCGACTCAAGAATATTTTGCACTGGCAAACCTTTTCATAAAGAACGGTGAATTACTCAGGGCACGTGAAGTATTTGATAAAATCCTCCAGATTAGCCCAGACAACCTTGATGCCCTTATGATGTTGCGCAATGTGCTGGCTCAATTACAGGAGACCAGACAGTTTGTTGAGGTCTCAAATCGCCTATTAGCTCTTTACGGAGAGCAGGGTGCAATTACCGAGGCAATTGAAGTAGCCGAAGGCATTAAAGATGCCGAACCCGACAATATACCTATAAAATATCACCTCGCTCACTATTACGAACAGGATGGACGGATTGAGAGTGCGGTCAGTATCTATGAAGAGCTTGCCAGCCAATTTGAAAGTGAAAATAACTTTGAGAAAGCCATAGATGAACGGCTGAATATAAAACGACTCCAACCTCAACGAGCAGAAAATTTATTAAAGCTGGGCGAGCTATATGAGCGACAGAATAATATAGACAGCGCCCGACAGGAGTACTTAGACGTTACTCATATATATCTTGCATATCGCAACGACGCAGAATCTGCACTTAGCGTGGCAAGACGTGTTCTACAATTCAAGGAAGAAGACATTGACGCACATCAGATAATTGCTGAATCGCTAAAAAAATTGAATAAACTTGAAGAGGCAGCCGACGAGTTCTCTTTGCTGGCAGGACTTGCTGAAAAAAGTGGCGAAATAGACAAAGCTATTACTTACCTCCAGGAGGCAACAACATTATCAGCTCCGCGTGTGAAGGAACGCGAAAGACTCGTTGCGCTGCTGAAACAAACTGGCAACAGCAAACTTGCTATGGAACATCTCTTTTTGCTCGCCGAATTCTATGAGTCTGAAAACAAGATTGCTGATGCCGTGAACTCTTTTCAGCAAATTCTGGAGCTTGAGCCCGGCAATTTATCTGCACATCAACGCCTCTTTGAGATTGATTACTTCCGCGGGAACAAAGACTCTGCGGTTGAACATCTTACCTGGCTCGTGGATTTTTACCTTAAGAAAGAAGACCTGGATAAAGCCGAGAGTTTGCTTAACCAGGGGCTTGAGCTCGACCCTGAATCAGTATCTTTGTGTAAACAGCTTGCCGAGCTATTAGAAAAGAAAGGGAAGACCGATGATGCCTGTGTCAAATGGTTGAAGGTCGCTGAACTCTATCTTATGAGCGGAGAAATTGATGCCGCTTTGCAATCCCTTGAGAAGGTCAAGGCATTTCAACCTGATAATATTGAGACAAAACGTAGTCTTGCCGTGTTATATCTCCATAAGAATCGTCTGGAAGATTATATGAATGAACTCCTGAGTGTGATTAATATCGTGCTTGAACAGGGGTTAATCGAAGAAGCCGAACAATATGTGCAGGACTTGATTGGTAACGTTCCCCAAATGCCACAGGTAAGAGAAAAGATTGCGGAATTGTATCTTAAACACAAAATCCCGGAAATGGCAGCGGTTCAATATCTTCAGCTTGCACAACATCTAATTGCTGAAAACCGAGTTGAAGAAGCAAAACCCATATTATCTAAAGTGATTGAAATTGATAATGAGAACATTTCTGCCAGAGAACAATTGGTGAACATCGGGATACAGGAAAAAGACGAATCAATACTCTCAACGACTCTAAATGAGTTGTCAGACCTGTTAATTAAATATGCTCAATCCGAAAAAGTCATCGAAATCCTGAAAAGGGTAGTAGAAGAGTTTACGGACGCTGTAGAGTACAGAGAGAAGCTGGCATCATTGCTTGAAAAAACCAACCGTATCCCTGAAGCAGTGGAGCAATGGCGCACTCTCGCTCAAATCCTTATAAATCGGGATGAACTTGAAAAAGCCGCTGAGATATATAAACATATCAGTCAGATTGCCCCGGATGATACACGTGCATTGCTTAATTATATTGATGTGTATTCTCGCATTGGTGCGGAACTCGACCTCATTGATGACTATATAGTGCTGGCGAATAAATACACCCAGAAAGGCGCTTTTCAGGTGGCAGACCAGACATTTCAACAAATCCTCAAAATCGCACCTGATGACCCCCGGATTTTGAGTAGTTACATTGAATTCCTGCTCCAGCGGAAAGAGTTTGAAAAACTCATTCCTATTACCGAACGGTTAACCGAAATATATCTGGAACGAGGTGAATTGCGCAAAGGCGAGAAGGTTCTTAGTGAAGTCATTGACTCCTCTCCCGACCGTCCAGAACTGCGGCTTAAGCTGGCTGATATTTTATTATCAATGAACGCCAAAGGAAAAGCAGTGAGAGAACTTCAACGGGCTGCTGAGCTCTTTACTGAAATGAATATGCAGGACAGGGCGCTGAGCACTCTGCGGACTATTATCAATATTTTCCCCGACGATACGGAGACTCGCCAGCGATTTATTGAAAAATTGATTGAATCACGTCGTTTTGCTGAAGCAGTTACTGAATCCTTTACTCTGGCAGACCTGTACATCAAGCGTGGTTTTCTTGACCTTGCTGAGAATGAGTATCGTCGCATCATCTCTCTACAACCTGATAATTTCCCTGCCTGGAACTATTTATTTGAGACGCATATTCAACTCGGTCCCGAAGACGAACTCATTGATGATTATCTTCGACTGGCTAAGATTTATTTATCAAAAAACAATCCTGAAGAGGCAGCCAAAATTTATAAGAAACTTATCAGCCTACAACCCACTAATGTTGATTTTTACTCTAAGTATATTGATACATATCTCCAGTTTGGCGTTGAGACAGACCTGATTGACGAATATTTTGAGCTGGCAGAGTTGCTAATTAATAAGGATAAACACGAGGAGGCTGAGTCTATATACAAGAAAATTCTCTCCCTTCAGCCTGACAATGAACTGGCTAAGGAAAAACTAAATTCATTAACCGCCCCTATAGGTGAAGCGGTGGGCAAAGAGTTGCCTAAATCTGATGAACTTGAAGAAGAACTCGATGAACCTAAAAAAGCCGTTGAAGGGACCGATGAGGAGTCACTTCAGGACGCAATTAGAAATTATCTTGCGATTCTGGAGCTCAACCCACAAAATGTGAGTGCACGGTGTAAACTCGCAAGTATCTATGACCAGCAAGGTAGAAGTGATGAGGCGTATGAGCAACTCTCACAGGCTGCAAGAATCTTTATCAGTAAAGGCGAACTTGAAAAAGGTATTGATATTTGCCATAACCTACTGCACCGCAACCCGGCTGACCTGGAGATTCGCCAGCTCTTAAACAATGCTCTACTCCAGCGCGATTCCTTCAAAGCAATTGAAAGCGCCATAGACTTTATTGAGGAACGTCAAACGGAACAGGAAACTGATGTATAGTTTTACTGAGAACTTC
The DNA here is from genome assembly GCA_021160705.1 of Candidatus Sumerlaeota bacterium. GTDB lineage: Bacteria > Sumerlaeota > Sumerlaeia > MWCT01 > JAGHBZ01 > JAGHBZ01. The sequence goes on along the minus strand of JAGHBZ010000263.1, from coordinate 7,314 downwards.
TACACCCGCCCACTAAAATGAAAACGTATCTTAAGAATGATGTTCATCAATTTCGGCAAAGAGAAGATTGAGTTACCTCAGGAGATTTTAGACTTACCCTATGTAATTGTTCAAACCGACCCAGCCACGATGTCAGAACCTACGCCTATTGATAGTTTATTTTATCAAGCGATTTCTTCCCCTATACATTCTCCTGCCTTCCCTGAAGTAGTAAAGGGCGGTAAAAAAATCGCAATAGTCGTCCCTGATATAACTCGCCCTGCAGGGGTTTCGTATCTCTTACCCTTGATAGTAGATGAACTCAATTCACTTGGCTATACCGACGAACAAATAACAATATTTTTTGCACTGGGCATTCATCGTGCTCAAACCGAGCAGGAACATAAAGACCTGTTGGGCGCTGAGATTTTTCACCGCATCAGACACATTGACCATAACGCCACCGCAGAGCAGAGCAGTTTTGTCAATCTTGGCACAACAAATGCCGAAACCCCTGTATTAATCAATCGCTCCCTACTTGAGCACGACCGCATAATTCTGCTCGGTAGTATCACATATCATTATTTTGCTGGTTTTGGTGGTGGGCGAAAATTAATTATTCCCGGAATGGCTTCGGCTGAGACCTGTCGAGCAAATCATCTCCTTGTGCTTGACGAACAGGGAAACAGGCGCCCTGGAGTTCTTCCCGGCAACCTGAATACAAATCCCGTACACCTTGATATGGTAGAGGCTACTGAACTTGTCGCTCCTCATTTCTGTTTCAATGTCATTCTGGACGAGCACCTCAGGGTAGAAAACATTATTGCCGGGCATTGGTTACACAGTCATTTAACTGCCTGCCAGATGTTTCTGAATACACATAGCTGTGAGGTGGACAGTCATTTTGATGTAGTGGTCGTGAGTGCTGGTGGTTTCCCCAGAGACATAAACTTTATTCAGGCTCATAAAGCACTGGAGATGGCGTTCACTATTGTTCGACCCGGAGGGACAATTCTCCTCATTGCAGAATGTAGCGACGGAGTTGGTCATCCTGAGTTTCTTAACTGGCTTGACTTCCCATCGCTCAATGAACTCGTCACTGTTCTTAGACAAAACTACCAGATATATGGTCAGACCGCCTATGCAACGCTCTGGAAGGCGTCGAACGCTGATGTACTGCTCTATTCGAGATTACCCGAGGCAACTGTCAGGAAAATGCGTATCCACCCAATAAATAATCTATCAGAAGCGGTCAGATTCATCAGACAGAAACATTCAACTCAATGCAGGACTGCTATTATGCCTTATGGTGCTCATATTCTCCCGATTCTCCGACACCCATCAGTATAAAATCATTTGACTGCGACATCTCATTTTACCAGAGTTTCATTTTAAGTATGTGTGGCAATGAAGAATAAAGACAAACAAACAGAACCAATATTTACTCACACCACCTCTGTACGGGTCCTGTACAAAGACACTGACCAGATGGGATTTGTGTATTATGCGAATTATCTTGTCTGGTTTGAACTCGGACGGGCAGAGTTGATGCGGCATATCGGGTTTCCTTATCAGCAAGTAGAAGCACTCGGCGTTTTTTTACCTGTGAGTCGGTGCACCTGTAATTATAAATCACCCGCTCATTACGATGACCTTGTCCGGATTGAGACCTCTATTATAGAGATTACTGACGTGAGCATTACTTTCACCTACAAAATTTACCGTGACCATACAGGCGAACTCCTGGCTACCGGCGAAACTAAACACGCCTTTCTTGACCGCAATGGCAAACTTGTCCGCTTTGGCTCACAATTATCTGAGCATATCAGAGAATTCCTCTCCGCTCAAAAATAATCCTCACATCCTCTTTCCACTTGATACAGTGCAAGCTGGCTCATTGGGTAGAAGGGGAAAATGCTGATGAGAAAATTAAGGGCATTCAAGGAGACGCTGGCAGAAGGATACGCAAACTACCCTCAGAAATATTGATTTCAGTCCCGCATTAATATCCCAATTAATATAGAGAAGACACCAAGAAAATTGAAAATTACACCAAACATAATACAGTCCAGATAACGCAGAACAACTCCTAATATGAAAAATGCAATACCCAGAAATAGGAATAATTTTCCATATATGCTCATAACTACACTACAGTATCAGGGTTGAGGTGCGTAAAGGTTTCCATAAGGACGGTGAGTCAATGGGATATATTTATAAAAAGGAGCTTTGAGTATTTCTTCAGCGTTAAGCTCAAAATCATTACTGAACTCCCGAACGAGCTGTTCAATTTTTCGTTTGTCTGACTCGTTGAGTTCCACCTGCACAGGTTCTCTTCCGAGTTTATGTTCCGGGATTGGGAATCTGCGTGTAATAATCATCCCGCCGTGCATTCCGGTGCCAGTCCAGTCGCCCACGAGTTGCTCCGGGTCATTGCAATTTAATCCAAGAATCAGCAAAATCCCTCCAGCCATATATTCGCCTAAAAAGTCACCAGTTGTACCCCCAACAACAATTGCAGGAATCTGGTGTTTATATTCCTTCATATGAATACCTACTCTGTAGCCAACATCGCCTCTAATAAACACCTTACCACCTCGCATACCATATCCAACCACGTCGCTGGCATTACCATAAATCACGACTTTTCCACCATTCATTGTATTAGCCACCTGTTCCTGAGCATTGCCGAAGACGTACACTTCTGCACCATCCATAAACGAGGCAAGGTTATTCCCCGGTGTACCGTAAATATAAATGGTGACCTTTTTCTTGACAGCGTTAGCGATGTAGCGTTGTCCGTTCACATTCCGCAGTTCAACAATACTTGCGCCATTGTTGACCACAAAGTGTACCTTATCATTGAGTTGTTTGTAGTAAGTGTGACAAGCATCAATGACGACTTTTTCTTGCTGATTTTCTTTTGGCTTCTGCTCTACCTGACTCATTATTCTTCTATACTCCTGCTAAACGAAATGTAATAGAATTTTTAGTCAAAAGTTCGCCCCGAGGACGACTCCAGAAGACGATTATTCGCCAGCATGTTTAATACCAAGTATGCGGAGTTCAACTTCATTCAGCCCAACGCCTCTGAGTCGTTCCCGATTGCCCCTGAACGACTCCACCGCATTGACACCCAACAATCCAAGCACTTCTTTGAGTTCATAACTCCAGGCATTGACCAGATTGACCAGACGTTCTGCACCCCATTCAGGGTCAAGTCGACGTGTCAATTCAGGGCGTTGTGTGGCTATTCCCCACGAACAATTACCTGTATGACATTGCTGACACATATGACAGCCAAGTGCTATCAGGGCAGCTGTGCAAATTGCCACAGCGTCTGCACCCAGTCCAATTGCTTTAATCATATCGCCCGCAGTTCGGATACCACCCGCTGCAATGAGTGAGACCTGGTTTCTAATCCCTTCACGCCGCAGCTGGTCGTCCACTGCTGCGAGTGCCAGTTCTATGGGGATACCTACGTTATCCCGAACAGTCTTCGGCGCAGCACCAGTGCCACCACGAAACCCATCAATGTAGATGGCATCTGCACCTGCACGGGTTATCCCACTGGCAATCGCCGCAACGTTATGCACCGCACTTATTTTTACGCAGACGGGTTTTTCGTACCGGGTAGCTTCCTTAAGTGAGAAAATCAACTGGCGCAGGTCTTCTATGGAATAAATATCATGATGTGGCGCTGGACTCAGAGCGTCTGTGCCAATGGGAATCATCCGCGTCTCACTGATAGGTGCGGTCACTTTTTCTCCTGGCAGGTGTCCCCCTATTCCCGGTTTTGCGCCCTGACCGATTTTTATTTCAATCATTGCTGAACGTTCCAGATATTCTCTATTCACCCCAAACCGCCCTGAAGCACATTGCACAATTATATGTTCCGCGTATGGATGCAACTCCTTATGCAGACCCCCCTCGCCACTATTCATCAATATGCCACAGCGTTGTGCTGCCATTGCCAGGGCTTTTTGAGCCTGAAGTGAAATGGAACCCAGTGACATTCCACCAAATATTATTGGTGTATCCAGCACCACATTGCGAGGGAGCTTCGTCTTTAATTTATAATGATTATCGTGTGTCTTCTCCACTTCAATTTTATCGGGTTTTCGCCCGATGAAAGTGCGCAACTCCATCGGCTCGCGCAGTGGGTCAATTGAAGGATTGGTCACCTGGCAGGCGTCTATCACGATATGGTCAAAATATGAGCGGAACTCCCTTTCATTGCCCATACTGGCAAGAACCACGCCACCTGTCTCTGCCTGGCAATATAGCTCTTCTATAATATCTGGTCTCCAGTAAGAATGGGGGCGATATGATAGCTCTGAGAACTGAATGGTAATTGCGCCTTCAGGACAGACGTTAACACACCGATGACAGGCGACACATTTTTCCGCTATACCGACCACGCCATTTTCAAATTTCAGAGCACCAAACCCACAGGATAAAATACATCGCTTACAGCGCCGACACAGCTCTTTATTTATTACCTGTCGAAATTTAGGTTGAATAAGACTTTTATTTCCGGGAAACGGCATACTCGGGTTCCTCCTTCAATTCGGCAATCACTGGCTGACCAGCACGCGGATTCCAGACCCTATCCGGTTCCGGACATATCTCTCGAATTGCCGATTCTTCACTGCTGATAAACACCCGCTCGCCTTTTACGCCAGCGACCATCGGGCGTAATTTTATTCGGTCGTTTATGCCAACCATTCCTCGTGACCAGGCAAATATTATGGCAAATGGTCCGTTCACCATCAGACTCCCATAGACCATCCGCAATGCCTTTATTAGCTCGCGTTCCTCATCAGGCATTCGGTCAATATTTTTCCAGAACGGTGGTGCCACGGCTTTCAGTGCTATCTCTATCGGGAGTTTGTGTCTTCTTATCAGCAGGTCAAGGATATACGTCATCACTTCAGTATCAGTCATCAGTGTGCATTTATATCCAAACATCTCAAGGTGTCGCTTGTTAATACCATACGAAGAAATCTCGCCATTATGCGTAACTGCCCAATCAAGCAGGGTAAAAGGATGTGCGCCACCCCACCAGCCTGGCGTATTAGTAGGAAACCTTGTATGTCCCACCCACGCATAACCACGATAATCGGCAATCTTAAAAAATTCCGCTAAGTCTTCTGCGTACCCTACGCCTTTAAATACACCCATATTCTTGCCACTGGAAATCACATACGCCCCATCTATTTTTTCGTTTATATGCATCACCATACTCACCACGTAATCATCATCGCTGATGTGTTTTTCGGAGTCGCTCTTCTGGGTTTTGGCAAAATATCGCCACAACAGCGGTGGCACAATCTCTGGTCGTTCCTCTTCAGGGTTTATTCCAGAAGATTTCTCTGTGTAGAGACGCTTAGACTGCTCAACCGGGATTGGCTCAGCGTATTCAATAAAAAACTTCTCTTCCAGAAAAGACTCTGCTTCTTTACGAACGTGCTCGTCATCAAAAATCAGATGAAATGCATAATAATCTCTATACTCCGGATAGCACCCATATACTGCGAATCCACCACCAAGCCCATTGCCACGTTCATGCATAGCGGCGATTGCCCGCATTACCAACTCCCCGTCATAGAGTTTTCCGCTCTGGTCAAATATACCTATATGTCCACATCCTGAAATCTCGCGCATAGTCTTTCCCTTTATTAAGTCTATTATGTTTTCCTTATCACTTTAGCGCCGCAAAAAATCTAATAGGAATTTTCCTCATCCTCCAGCACGAGCATATTTTTCCTCCGTGCTATTTCTTCTGCTCAACTTCTGGAGATTAGTTTTTCTTCTTCAGCAACTTTAATAAATCTTCTTCCCCGGATTCCGGCAGGTCAGGAAGCCCAAATTTCTTGCGAGCACGTGGTTTTACTTCAGTAAGCACACCTTTTTTCTCAAAGAGGTCAGCACCCATTTTGAGCAATTTAGGAATCCGCCCACGCCTCAATGCCTCCTGACGCAGTGATTCAAAGAACCGTTCCATACCAATGTTCTGCGGACATATCTCCGAGCAGAAATGACACTGTACACATAGCCAGAACCCTCCGTCCTCCAGTGCATCTTCAAGTTTGCCCTTCAGCAATAGTCCCATAATCTTCTGCGGGTCAAATCGTTCTTCAATCAATGCTACCGGACAATCATTCACACACGCTCCACATTCATAACACGCTCGCAATAACTTTATATCAACTATCTCAGTGGCTTTATTATATTCTTTAAGGTTCATCTCCCACTTTTTCAAAAATTCCTCTACACTTATCCGATGCCCATCTAAAAATAACTCCTCTGGGCTCATACCAAAACTTAATGCCATCAGCTCAGTGAAGTAAAACACAGGAATCTTAAACTCTTCGCCCTGGCGTTGTATGAGATATTGCCGATGGTCAAATTGCGTAAAACACGCTGGACAACATACCACAATTGCGTCTATGCCTTCATTTCTGACATCTAACAATTTAGTACGCATCATCTGCAACGAATCATCCACCGCATCCACCCGGGCAAGCTCCTGTCCACAACAGAGCTCTCTTGTTCTGTACGGTACTACCTCTGCTGAGAGCGCCTCCATGAGCTCATCCAGCGCACGCGGGAAAAATGCTGTGTCAAACATTGCCGGGGTGTTTGGACGACTGAAATGACAGCCCGTATGTATCGCTACACGCATCCCTACCAGTGGTTTTGTCACGTGCTCTTTTATTTTGGTTAACCCAACGTCCTGATGAAAAAATTCAGCGATATGCTTCACCCGGACGTTCCCCTGGTAGTGCATACCAACCTCGGCAAGTCGCTGGTTTATCTCTGTTTTTTTCTGCGGGTCTGCGTCAAGCTCTGACCAGACGGTCTTCAGGGTACTGGAGCATCCATTGCACGGCGTTATTAACACCGGCTCTTTGTCGCAGCGTTCTGCGTTCGCCAGATTTCGTGCCGCTGTCAGCGTCCATAACTCTTCGCCCATTGACCGAACCAGCGCTGTCTCTGGACAACACGTGAAACCCCCTACGTCATCAACGGATTTGCCCACTCTCTCCATTACCAGCCGAATAGATTTCTCAACAAACGGCAGGTGTGCTGGTATCTGACATCCCCAGAAATAGATATATCTGCTCATCGCTCCATTCACTCAATTTAAAAAGTCTGATAATTTGAAAGATTTTTTACTCTGATGTCAATCATAACATACAAGACATTCTCTTTATAGTTTACTTTACACGTCCACACGATTGCAAATACTTTCCCCTGCACTGGTCTATTATACCCTAATCATTAGGTAATTTTATGGGATTTTGGGAAATGAACGCAAGGATGGAGTTT
>JAGHBZ010000316.1 GCA_021160705.1 Candidatus Sumerlaeota bacterium | reverse complement strand
GGATGTTTCCCCTGGCAGTTAAGAGTGGAGAAGGTGCTGAGATGTGGCATCCTTTTGCCATTACCGTGATTAGCGGGCTGACTCTTTCAACTTTTGTTACCTTGATTCTTATACCTCTTATGTACTCCATTGTAGAGGGGTTTTCGGTAAAAGAGTTCAAAAAATACATTCAGGAGAAAGTTAAATGAAGGCAATCTTTCTGGTTCATAATGTAGGCATCAGCGATGAACTTGAAGAATTGCTCAAGAAAGTCGGAATAGAAAACTTTACACGCTGGGAAAGAGTACAGGGAGTCGGGCAGAGCAGTGGTCCGCATTTAGGCACCCATATTTGGCCATCAATCAATTCAGCACTCTTTGTGGTAGCTGATGATGAGAAAGCAAAAGTACTCCTGGAGGGCGTTCGTCAGTTGCGAACTGACCCACTATTCTCCAAGGAAGGGATAAAAGCATTCTGCTGGGACATCACTGAAATTACTTAATCATAAAAGAGAGAATACACATCAGGATAAATTGTTTGAAAACCAGGATTTATCTATTTGGGGCTGAGCAAATTTTGAATAGAGCGAGTATGTCTTCCGGAAGAATAGGAAGCCTGGTAATCGGGCGTCCGATAGCATTAGAGACCGCATTGGCAATGGCTGCACCGCAACCCATAAGCGGGGTCTCGCCGAAACCTTTTGCTCCGAATGGTCCCTCTGGATATGGGCTCTCCACTATTATCGGATAAATTTCAGGGATGTCCTTTGATGTTGGGATAATGTAGGTTTCAAAATCAGGATTGAGAATGTGCCCATCATTTGCGGTAAGCAAAGATTCCATTAACGCATAGCCAATTCCCTGGACTACCCCGCCTTCAATTTGTCCTTCCACCAGTTGTGGATTTACTGCCTTACCCACATCGTGTGCTGCCCAGAACCGTAGAACACTCACTATCCCGGTCTCTGTGTCCACTTCAACTTCTGCAATATGCGTGGCATACGAATATACTACATAAGCCTTACCCTGCCCGGTCTCTGCGTCCCACGAGGTCGGTGGACTGTCGTAAAGTGCACGTGCACTGAGCGGGACGTGTCGCTCAAAACATTCACACGCAATCTCCCTGAAATCTATCTCTTCAGTGCCCGCTTTAAATCTGCCTCCGGTTACGACGACTCTTGAGGCAGGAATATGCAAACGCTCACCAGCCACTGCTCTCATACGGTTTAAAATCTGACTGCAGGCTATTCTCAAGGCGTTTCCACTCATATATGTAGCACGACTCGCCACCGTAGGACCACTATCCTGAACCCTGGAGGTGCTGACTTCTGTCATTGTTACCAACCCGGGGCTAATACCTCCAAGTGCCTCGGCAACGATTTGAGTCAACACCGACTCCATCCCCTGTCCCATTTCTGTGGTACCAACAGAGAAACGAACAGAGCCGTCTCCTTCTACCTGAACGGAGGCTTCAGCACGGTCTATTTTTCTCCCTGCGGCACCCAGTCCCACTCCATACAAGAACGTGGCACACCCAATCCCTCGCTTTTTGGTACCAGTTGATTGTTCTGCCGCCTTACGTCTCTTTTTCCAGTTACTCTTTTTCGCACACTCCTGAAGTGTCCTGCCAAGCCCCACACTCCACGGAAGTCGCTGTCCTGTAACGGTAGTATCACCTCGTCTGAGAATATTCCGACGCCGAAGCTCCAGTGGGTCCATCTTCAGTTGATTTGCCAGCTCATCCATCACTCGTTCCATAGCAAAAATAACCTGTGGAGTCCCAAATCCCCTAAACGCACCAGCAGGGACTTTATTGGTCGCCACAGCATATACGTCAACCCGTACATTAGGTATCCTGTACGGACCACAGCAATGCACAGTAGCGCGCCAGGATACTGATGGGGAAAGCGTGGCATAAGCCCCTGCGTCCATTATTACCTCTGCGGTGCAGGCAACGAGCCTCCCATCTCTGCGTGCTCCTATCCTGTACCGACTGAAAGAGGGGTGTCGTTTACTTGTAGAGACGATGTCTTCTTCACGGCTAAATGTCAACCGCACTGCTCGCCCACTCCTCCAGGCAGCCAGCGCCACTATTCCTGCAAAACGTGAAGGTACATCCTCTTTCCCACCAAAAGCACCACCTGTGGTCGTTTGTATAACTTCCACCTTATTCAGAGCAATCCCAAGCACGGTCGCCACTGCTGACTGAACATAAAAAGGACATTGCATCCCACCCCAGACCTGCATACCCTGGTCCGGAGTTGGCTTAGCCATTAGTGAGAGTGGCTCAAGGTATGCGTGTTCCTGATAGCCTGTCTGATATTCTCCCTCCACAACAATATCCGCCTCCGCAAACCCGGATTCTACATCACCTCGTCTTATCTTATGATGATTGAAAATATTGCCACGAGGATTAATTTTGCGAGCGTCGGGCTTCATTGCATCAAACGGCGAAAGGAGTGCTGGCAAAGGCTCTATATCAACTTTCACCTTGTTCAGCGCTATATCAAGTGCACGTGGATGTTCAGCCACCACCACGCCAATCGGTTCCCCAGCATAGCGTACCTCTTTGTCTGCAAGCACAATCCAATCATCAAAAATTAATGGAACGAGATTTTTACCGGGAATATGATGCGCAAGAACAATATCCACGACTCCATCTACACTCAGGGCATCTTCAATGTGAATTCCTTTAATCCTGCCCGCAGGCACTGGGCTCTTAATTATCCCTGCATAAAGCAACCCGGATACCGACGGCAAATCGTCGCAATACAATGCCCTCCCACTTACCTTGGCACGGGCATCAGGTCGGTCTATACTCTTGCCAACTATATCCAGCTCTTTCATTACTCAATCCCTTAAACGCTACTCCTCAATGTAAAATGAAATGTGCAAAATACAAAATGATAACAAAGAAGACACAATTCTTCAATTTCCATTTTGATATTTTTCATTCTCTCCTAATGTGCCCAGACAAACCACAGTGCAATTGCAGAAGTAATGACTGCAACCAGCGTGAACGGAAGCCCAATTTTAACAAATGTGAAAAAGGAAACATCTACTTTCTGCCTGCGAAGGATTCCCATCCCGACAATATTCGCCGCAGCACCTAACGGTGTGATGTTCCCTCCAAGACACGACCCAATCAGCAACGCAAAAACTATTAATGGCGTTGCCACGCCCAATGAATCCGCAAGGTGTTGAGCCACTGGCAACATAGTTACCAGATACGGCACATTATCCACAAACGCACTTATTAACATTGAGATGACGATTATTAATACAAACGCCATCAGGGCGTTCCCTGCGGTTATTGAACCCAGAGTGCTGGCTATGGTAACAATCCAGCCGGTCTCAATTAACCCGCCAACTAAAATAAATACGCACATCAAAAATACCGTCGTATGCCAATCCAGCCGGATGAATAAACTAAGTGTTTTTTGCCATTTGCCACCCTCATACAAAAAGCAATACCACAGTACTCCAAACCCGGCAAAAATCATACTGATACTACCGGGTGATAATTTTTTTAACGGACTACCCGGAAACGATGCAAGCACCAGACTACCAATAAACCCCACTAATAAAAATGAAGGGAATAGTGTGGTAGGTTTTTCAACTTCAAAACCCTTAATCGGCTGACGAAACTTCCGGAAAAGAAAATATAATACCACAAATGACGTGAGTGCACCTAATTCCACAAACCAGAACACACTTAACCTGCCCTGATAAAAGAAGAAGTCCATAAAGTTCATCCCTGTATACCCGGCAAGTAACATACTCGGGGGGTCACCAACCAAAGTAGCAGTACCCTGTAAATTGGATGAGATTGCCAGAGCAATAATTATTGGCACTGGAGTAATTTTCAGTCTCTGCGTGATGGAAAGGGCTATTGGCGCCATTATCAACACGGTGGCTACATTCTCCACAAACGCTGAAATAAAACTGGTAAGCATACAGATGAATAACATAGCAATTGCCACAGTCCCGGAAATATTAACCAATTTCTGAGCAAGAACCGCAGGCATCCTGGAAAGCATAAATAACTCCGCCATCACAAGCGTGCCAACAAATATCCCCATCACGTTCCAGTTGATGGCATAAAAAGCACCTCCTGGAGTAAAACATCCACTAATGATAAGGATACCAACACCAATAAGCCCCACCTGCCAGCGCCAGCGCGGTTTAAGAAAAAACAGGCAGTACGCCACCACAAAAACTGTGAGCGCAAGATATTTCATAATCGTACCTTAAACACCATTCTCCTGTGCGGAATAATTCCCTGCCATCAAAGTTATATTTTTCACCCTGTTCAACGTTGTACTTTTAATCGTCATTCATCCACTCTCAGATTCAACGCATCATATTGATGTATCAGTTAAGCGAAAAAAAATTGGTCTGCCATTCCGTCATCCAAAAACACCAAATTAGGATAAACCGCAACACAATATATGCAACTATAAATGTATTTTCCTCCTGCTAAATGTAATGAGTGAAATCACCGGCATTTATCTCACCAAATGGTATACTTGAGAGAATACATTTGGTTTTATTAATCTCGGCAATCTGCAACGCTAATAATGATTCCCGAAATTCTTAGGACATCTTCGGGGAAATACATCATTTTGGGGTTATTGGAGGTGTTCTTCATAATTGATATTTTATCGGGGATGGCATATACTGATATAGTGAACAAATTGTTTTGATGTGTGGTTCTCAAATGGGATAAAATATGATGATTAACAGATGACGGGGCACTCAATACATATCAGAACCCTGTGTATCCTTCTGTTTGGTCTTTTTATAGGTGCAAGTGCGTCCACATCGGATAACCTGATTCTCCAGTTAACCGAGCAGGAGATACAAACCCTGATTGATGCTGAAGAACAGGTAATGATTGACACTGGATACTACGTAAGCATAGAGAACCTCAACGACCTGCCCACGGATAATGCGACGTACTGGTTTGATTATATCAATGAAGGCGGTGGAGCTGCAGTCATAGACCACCATACCGGGATGTTCAAGCCAGGACGCGTTGATTTATTGAAACTGCCGAATGTGTGGCAGGGTCCCTACGCGACCTACCAACCCGGACGCATAACCCTTGATGGTGCTGGATACGATGTGGGCACACTACTGGATTTCTGGTTGAACCCATACTATTTATTTACGCCGATTGGTCTTGCCCGTCCACCTTCTCAGACTATCACGCAGGAGCTGTACGGTGACCAGTTTGACCGTTACGCCATAGTGAGTCTTGGACCTGATGGTGTGAAGAGCGCCGACGATATTATTCGCTTTTTTGGTGGTGCACCTACCGCACTTGTGGTCTCATCGGTCAACCCTGCCAGTGCAGAACCCGGCGAAACAATTACCCTGAGAGGATACAATTTTGGCGACACTCAGGGCGATAGCCAGGTGGTCTTTAACGCCACAAATGTTAGTCAGATAGACTCCTGGTCTGACCGACAGATAAGGTTCAGGGTCCCTCCTGATGCACAAAGCGGTTATGTGAAAGTTGTGGTAGGCGGCCAGGAGAGTAACGCTGTATATCTTGCAGTCAAAGGCACTCAGACTCAGGCTGAGAACGACTGGACTCTATATTATTAGCCCCTATTCAAGGGAGAAGCGTAAATCAGTACAGGGTTGCGGTTTTCTCTAAAAAGTCTTTTCTGGTCTCACACTCCTCACCCTTAGCACCGCTCAGGTAATAGTGGTCTCAGCCGGGGATTCGTCTATAAAAGAAGTTGGCTTCGCAGGATAGTGTGTCTTTGTCAGATAAAAGAATGTAAGACCCATAAGGATAAGAGTTGCCCAGAGTTTAGCTGACATCAGCAAAATCCCGAGCCCTCTTCTGAACGCAGGTGCACCAAAATTTATTGGAATGCAAACAATTGCCACTGAACACACAAAAAGAAAAAGTCCCGGGTAATGTCCGGGATTGACATAGCGCGATAGAACAAAAATCGGAAAGATTAGTATGGTAAGGTAATGGTCCCAGAAAAGGCTTGGAATAAGAAGCATAAGGAACACAAAGAGTGAGAACTCAAGGTCTTCACGCCCGGTAGCAGAGATTCTTCGGGCAGGCAACGTTCGGGCAAGCACAATCACCACCAGACTAATCGCCACAATATAGGTAAAAATGTTTGCTATGTAAGGGCTCAATTTTATCCACGGAGTGGTGTATGGGTTCTCTGTAAATAAGTGATGAAAAAGCGAGTTAAATGATTGATTAAATGGGTCACGGTAAAAGTCCATCCCGAACGCCGCCCAGGTAGAATGTCCATAGGACATTGCTTTGAGCACAGGGATAAAATCCAGATGTACTCTGAGACCCACAAGTCCAATAGAAAGCACTACGAGCACAATAAGCGAGAGTATAGCATAGCGCAACGTGCGCCAGTCGCGCCTCCAGAGAAAGAGGAGAAAGAAGATTGCCGGGGCAAGTTTAAACAATGTAGCAAATGCCACGAGAAACCCTGCCCAGACATACTTTTTCCTGCTGTATGCCCACCAGATTAGCACGATGAGTAGAAGTAGCGCACAGTTGAGTTGACCAGCGGTAAGTGTTCGGTAAAAAGGAAACATAACCCCGCCAAGAAATACACCCAGCGCAAAGTATGAGACTCGCAAAGGCAGACGAAGTGAGATAAATAGAAGAACAATACTGAGCCATAGAAAAAAATGATTTAGCAAAAACCATATTCGTGCCGCAGTGAACAGGTCAAAAAACGTCAGAAAACCAAGCACCAGTCCGGTGAACGGCGGATACACATAAGGGTTAAGGCGTCTCACATTATGCAGGTGCGCTGCTGTAAAGAGTTGCCGTGCGTCATACGGATTACCCCCTTTGAGCAGAACCTCTGCACCAAGATAGATATGTTTAAAATCATTAATGTGCATTCGGTGATATGCATTTATGCAATTATCCTTCACATAAAAGTACATAGCCACTGCAATGACCAGCCATAGAAGAAACTTCCTCACAGCAGAACTCAACGATTTATTTAGGTTAGCGTGCATTGTAAGAGTGGCGAAGTTTCTGCAGGTTTTCAAACCTGCGATTACACCGCTGGATTAAAGACTGATTCGCCGGGGTATTTCTCACGTAGATATTCCACCCGGCAAATTGACTGCGTGAACGCGGGTCAATCCAGTAATACACCAGCACCCACTCAGGGTTATCTTTAAGAACCCGGTTAAGTGGCGCTTCTCTGGTAATAACCATAAAATTTATTGCATACTTCTCTACAAGCTCATACCAGTTTCGTCCCGGAGGATTCCGCTCCAGCCCGGCTTCAATAGCCTTTTCATCCCAGACAAATCGGTCTGCCCAGATGTCGTAACGACTATCAGTAAAGACCTTGTGATGCTCCGGGCTAAGTCGCCAGATAAGGTAGCCAGCATAGTTTATCTGGTTATACATATTCCCGTGAAATTTATTTGCAATGATGAAATCGCAGGCTTCAGCCGGGTAATTATACTTTATGTACTCAACCCCGCTAAGCAATTGCACATTGCGCTCAATATAGCTTTCACGTTCGCGATGATGAGAGATGCCGTAGCCGCCAAACACGATAGCGATGACCACAACGGCGAATTTTACCAACCAGGCAGGCACACGAAATTCCTCTACACAGGCAACCGCAAGCCACACAGCCAGCGGTGTCGTGGCAATCGCAAATAAAGGTAAGTGGCGAATATGGTGGATAGATTCGTGAAAGAAGAATATCAGCACCAGGAGCTCAAATAGAGAAGGCACACGACGTTTTATAATTGCGAATCCTGCAATGAAAAATAGAAGCATCCATTCATACGCCCAGGTAAAATAAAAGTCAGGCGACTGGAGTTCAGGTATAATTTTCGCCAGACTCTTTGCACCCATCACCTTGAACGTCAATAAATGTGGGCGAAATCCGTAAGGGTTAATCAGCGACACCACAAACAGCGCAATAAAAAGAATGACGAGAATTTTTGTTGCTGAGCCTCGCTGTCCAGAACCGGCAGTGCGGGCTAAAGTGGCAAAAACTGAATCCACGATATAAAAAAAGAGCACAATGAACGCCAGCACAAATCCACCATGTATATTCACCCAGAATAACATTAGCACGAGTGAGAAAAAGAAGAACAAATGAGTCTTCAGACGACCTGAATGATATTGATAGAGCAGAAAGATAAAAAGCGAGAAAAAAAGGTATGTAAAAACCGGTGGACGCGGGTAAAACGTCCGGCGTGCTACTGCCGCCGCTATTAGCGTGAATAGGGCTGACAGATAGAAATGTTTACTCCGCTGATACGCCGTCAGAAATACTATGAGAAACGTCGCAATAAGCAGGAGTGTCTTGAACGCAATTACCGTGCGTAACCCACCCAGATTTAACCCATCTCCCCAGGCATATATACCATACATAATAATCTGAGCCAGCCACTCATGGTTAACCCATCGGGTATGCTCCCCTGTGTAGGTAAATACATCATAATAGGGAAGATGGAACGAGTGCTCAATTATATATTTCCCGGCTTTGAGTTGCCACCATACGTCATTGGAGGAACGGACAGGTGTGAAACTATACGCAAATACCAGCCATACAATAAGAAAAATAAGCAGGCTTTTTATTGCATCAGAAAATTTCATCAGACAAAATTTTCTTGCTTTAGACTCCCTGACTCAAGTAAAGTATTTAATTTCAAAATTCTCCTTTTTTGACACAGGAGCAAACATCTATGAAGCGAACATATCAACCCAGTAGAATAAGACGTAAAAGAACTCACGGGTTTCGGAAAAGGATGTCCACAAAATCCGGAAGAAAGATATTGAATCGTAGACGGCGTAAAGGACGCAGACGTTTAAGTGCTTGACAATTCTTTTCTGGTTTCACATTATTACCCCGCAAACCTAATCAGACACTATTTGAGTCCCAATACCCTTATCTGTAAAAAGCTCAAGCAACAGCGAATGGGGTATTCTGCCATCAATGATATGTGCTTTTTTGGTGTTGCCTTTAACCGCTTCCATACAGGCTTTGAGTTTGGGAATCATCCCTCCGGCGAGAACCTTCTTTTCTATAAGCTCAGGAATTTCAGATGTTTTGATTGTAGAAATTAGCGTCGTCTCATCATCCGGGCGTTCAAGCACACCGGATACATCAGTAAGAATGATGAGTTTTTCAGCCTTCAGCTCAGAGGCAATATGCGCAGCAACAAAGTCCGCATTTATGTTAAGTGTTTGCCCTTGACAATCTACACCGATAGGTGAAATAACCGGAATGTAGCCCGCATTGTCAAGTATCTCAAGCACACTGACGTTAAGTGATTTTACTTTACCAACAAACCCTAAGTCGGCATCCACCTCCGCTCCACACTCAATCTTTTCCGCTTTTATTAGACCCCCATCTTTACCGCTCAAACCTACTGCCTTACCCCCTGTCTGGTTAATCAAATTCACTATCTCGCCATTAATCCTGCCAGTGAGCACCATCTCTACGACTTCAAGTGTATCTTTATCGGTTATGCGTTGACCCGCTACAAATTTTGGCTCAATACCCAGACGTTTCATCAACTCAGAAATCTCACTACCTCCACCGTGAACTATCACTGGCCTTATCCCAACATATCCCAACAGAACAATGTCCTCTATGACGCATTTCTTCAACTCTTCTCTGACCATAGCAGCTCCACCATATTTTATTACTATAGTCGTGCCGTGGAACTCGCGCATATACGGGAGTGCCTCAATTAGCACAGAGGCTCGTTCAATCATTTTATCCAGCTGCTCATTTCTCATTTTACAACCCTTTTCTCGCCTGACTGTCTATGTATGATAATGAGCGTTGATTTTCACATAATCATAGCTAATGTCGCAAGTCCAAAAGTGCGCCTTTGCCGTGCCATCGGTTAGCTCCACAGTAATAGTTATCTCTCTACTCTGCTGGAGCCGGGCGCTCAACTCATCTGCATTAAACTCCGCTGGAACACCACGGGAAAACACATAAGTATCCCCGAGTTTCACTGAGACACCCCTGGGGTCAAACAAAGCCTCCGCATTGCCTATGGCACAGACGAGCCTGCCCCAGTTCGGGTCGTTGCCAAAAAGTGCCGTCTTTACCAGCAAAGACGTGCCTATTTTTCGTGCAATGGCATTTGCGTCCTGACTGGAACGTGCTCCTTTGACCACGATTTTAACCAGCTTCGTCGCACCTTCACCATCACCCGCTATCTGCTCCGCAAGCTCCTTACACAACTCCATAAGCGCACTGCAGAATTGATTGTACTCTTCAGTGCCCAGCCTGATGGGTCTATTCCCGGCAACAGCATTGGCTAAAACAAATACGCTATCATTGGTACTGGTGTCTCCGTCCACACTCAGGCAATTAAATGAATGCTCCACCGCACTTTTCAGTGCGCTCTGTAATGCTTCCCCCGATATAGCCCCATCTGTCACGATAAAAGCCAGCATTGTTGCCAGCTGAGGATGAATCATACCAGCTCCTTTGGCTATGCCAAGCATTGAAATGTCGCCATCCGGAATGCGCACCGACCTGAATGCCCATTTTGGATGAGTGTCAGTGGTCATAATGGCTTCTGCCGCATCCACCCAGCCATCAGGACTAATCTTAGTCGAAACCTGCTCTATTCCAGCAACCACCTTCCGCATTGGAAGTTGCTCGCCGATGATTCCCGTTGAGGCTACCAGCACCTGAGTTGAGCGAAACCCGAATTTTTCTGCTACCAATTCTGACATCTTCACCGCGTTCATCACACCCTGCTCACCTGTACACGCATTTGCGTTTCCGCTATTGATTATGATTGCACGGATAGAGTCCGGCTCAATTGCAAGATGTTCCCTGGATACGATGATAGGCGCAGCAACAAATTTGTTCTGCGTGAACACCCCTCCTGCCACACATTCTCGCTCTGAAAAAATTAACGCCAGGTCCTTTTTCCCGCTCTGTTTAATCCCTGCGTTAACCCCGCCTGCCTGGAATCCTTTTATTTTTACCATTTTCTCCATCGTCCTCAGTGCCTTCAATATGCTCCGCGACTAAAGATAAAAAACAATATCAATTCCAAGATAATGATTATGAGATTACTCACGAAATTAGCAACTGAATAATGCATCCCAAGACTTTAGGGGTCAAACCTCAGAATCACTAAAGTTCAGGTTGTGCTTTGTTATAAGCATATCGCAAGGATTGATTTTTCTTTTTGATTAAACCGAAAAAAATCTCACTATCGCAGACCTATCCTGCTCTCCTGGCTTCCTAATAAATACTTTTTTCTATAAGGAGACCAGGAAGCCAGGAGGAAACGACCTTTTCACAACAACTCAACTTTAGGAGTGTGTTCTCAATTCCAGTAAAGCTCACGATGTGCTTTGGTGCAAACATATCGTAGTATTAATTTCCCTTTCTGATTAAAGCGAAAAATTTCACTATCTCAGACCTTTCCTGCTCTCCTGGCTTCTTAATAAATACTCTTTTTTTCTATTAGGAAGCCAGGAGAAATGAGTTAACCTGTGAAGCTCAGCTCTCATTTTCACAATTTTGAGATTAGTGGTAGGCGATAAGG
>JAGHBZ010000346.1 GCA_021160705.1 Candidatus Sumerlaeota bacterium | reverse complement strand
CTCTCTTTACTCGCTACCGCATCAATCAAAGAAAGTAAAGATTCAGGAAGTGAAATGTTTACGATTTTTGAACCCATTTTGCCTCTCTCCTATTGTAGAAATATTATATAAATATTGGGTAAAGTTTATATAACACGAAAACTTATGTCAATACAAAACTTGATTATTTTTAGGTAATTTTTTATAGCGTTCGTGATGAAGCAAGAGAGCACCTTCTCATAAACCCCTGGATTATAAATTTGCAAAGTTTTTGTTCAAAACATATACAGGTCGCTCCTATGGAGCCGGGTATGTTTTCTTATTGCCAATATACCCAGCGCTTTCACACCGGGCTACATACAGGGCGTTCCTTCAGAACTATACTGTTGCAAAAAAGAAATGCTATAAATAATCCAGCCTTTCCTGGTCTCCTGGTTTCCTTATAAACATTTAATATTGGGTTTTGTTTCTTATTTATAAGGAGACCAGGAATCCAGGAGATAAAGCAACTTGTAAGTCATTCCCTAACCGTTAGGTAAGGAGCAGATAATAATTGAAAGAAATATACCCGGTGCGTGAGCGGTGGGATTAATCGTAAATAGGAAAACACACCCAGCTCCATAGGAGTGACCAGTGTATATTTTGCACAGGAATCTCGCAAAATTTATAATCGAGGGGTTAATGAAAAGATGATGTCTTATCTGCTCACGAACTCCAGGAAATTACCTAATGATGAGTATTAGGGATATTTATACGAATTTTTATTGAAATCCACTGTATGAATTAAATAAATTCTGAGTAATATATCTCAGTGATTGAGCTGATGAAAAGTTCAATTGCTGATTTTGTGGTTGTGGTTATTTATATTTTGCAAGGCTCGGTGCTATAGTGTTGAGATTGTCAACTTCCTTGAGTGAGAGGGAAATAAAAATAACATTAACCCGCATAAAGCACTAAAGCAGAGGGAGATGTTTTTTTAACAATATCTAAAAAATTACTATAAGGAGAGGACGTAAATGAAGAAGGCAATAATTGCGATGATAGTAATGTTTGTGATGTTCATTGTGTTGAATAGTATCAATGCAGATTCAGCGCCTGCGAGTCTGGGAGAAAACAATTGTGGAGCTATTGTTTTATGGCAAAGTGCACGTATGGAAGGCATAAACTGTTCTATTGAAGAAGTGAGCTCACAACTCCAGACAACCAGAAAGAATATCTCATTGAGTGATTTAAAGAAGGTGGCTGAGCAGCTGGGGTTAACTGCAAAGATTGTGCAGCTGAGCTGGGATGAGATTCTCAAGCTAACCTCACCTGCAATTGCACGGCTGGGTGATAATGATTTTGTAATCATAGAGCGCCCGATTGGTAAGCATATCTTAGTGGTTGATTGTACAGGAGCACATCGTCTTTATACACGGGAGGAATCAGGAAACCTCATCCGCTCAGAGCTCCTGGTAGTCTCTAATCCGGAACTTCAAAAAGAGAAGTCACAATCGCAAGTGAAAGCCCCACCAAAGATTGTCTTTGAGGAAAATAGGTACGATTTTGGCAGGATAGAAGGCGATTCAGTGGTGAGTCATAGTTTTAGTTTTCGAAACGATGGTGGCTCAACCCTGAAGATAACCAATATAAGGAAAGGGTGTGGATGTACTGCTGCGGTAGCTGGCAAGAAGGAGCTCCAGCCCGGAGAGAAGTCAGAGGTCATCGTTACATTTAATACCAGAGGCAAAAGAGGTAAACAGACTCAGCGTGTCCAGGTATACACCAATGACCCGGAGAACCCACGAGTGGAGTTAATCATAACTGCGTTTGTGAAAAGAGAATATTATGTGACCCCATCAAGATTGTACGTGGGTAGAGTGCCGAAAGGAAAACGTGTCACACGTGAGATTTATATAATGCAGGCTGAGGATGAGAATATTGAGATAACAAAAACAGAGTCTTCTACACCTGATATAACGGTAGAAGTGCTACCTTATAAGAAGGAGGAAAAGCCCATACCGGCAACGACGTCCTCACGAAGATATGCAGGGTATCAGAGAAAATACGTAATAAAAGTGACGGTGTTGACAAATAGAGAACCCGGTCAGTTTCGGGAAAGAATTGTTATTACAACTAATAGCAAGAAAAAACCTGTGGTTGAGATTCCTGTTATAGGGACTGTGGTCGGAGAAATAGGATTCGTGCCACCAAAAGCATATTTTGGCTACATACATCCCGGCGAGAAAGCAGTCCGTGAGGTCAGTCTTGTCAGTTACACTGACAAAGAGTTCTTCATAAAAGGCTGCGACGTGAATGACCTTCCCCTGAGCGTAAAGGTTAAGACGGGTACCAAGAAAGCAAAAAGACACACATTACTCCTGGAGCTCCAGCCCTCTGAGAAACCACAAACAATTAATGGTTATGTTGAGGTAACGGTGCAGTCTGATAAAGAGCAGATACTTCGTTTGCCAGTGCTGGTGATTATACGAGAATGATACAACAAATCCGCCATTTACTAAATCGCATTATTCCTCACCGCGGTTTGCTTTTCCGTGTGGCAGTATTGATTCTGGTAAGCAGTTGCCTTGGAGTGGTGTTCAATCTTGTATACCCAAAAGGACTCAATCCTTTTGTCTCTCCGGGAGTGGATGAGCGAGTAAGCGAGTTCACTTATGTTGCATTTGAAGACGCCAGAGAAAAATTCAATAGCGGTGATGCTATCTTTATTGATGCACGAAAGAAAGAGGATTTCCTCAAGGGTCATATTCCCGGTGCATTTAATGTAACGATTTCAGATTTTGCTGTGGGTAGACCAGAAATCCTGAAGTTCCTGCCAGAAGACGTGGAGTTACTTGTGTATTGCGATTCCGACGAGTGTCAGACCTCGGAACAGGTAGCACGATTATTGAAAGCATCTGGATTTAAGGACGTAAAAATTATTAAAGCTGGCTGGAAGAGCTGGGTTGCCCAGGGGTTACCTGTAGAGGAAGCAAAAGACTACAATGACGACAACCAAGACGAATGAAAAAAGACAAATTACGATATATCACTCTGGTCGCACGATTAATCGTGGGTATTGTGCTCATTTATGCGGCACTTTCCAAGATACCAAACGCGTTTTATTTCTCCATTCAGATTGAGAACTATCGGATTGTTGGGAGGGGCATAGCCAGGATGGTAGCTGTGACCCTGCCCTGGATTGAGCTAATCACTGGGTTGTGTCTAATAGCTGGTTGGTGGTTACGCCCAGCAAGTTTTATTGCTAATGGATTATTTCTGCTCTTTATAGTTGGCATCATATCGGCACTCGTTCGTG
>JAGHBZ010000260.1 GCA_021160705.1 Candidatus Sumerlaeota bacterium | reverse complement strand
GTTTCCTGTTTTTCATGGCGAGATTGAGAGGCTCTTTAGTGAAGACTACCATAGCTGGATTGAATGGTATACAATGGATTATATATGGATGACTGCATTCAAGACAGTGCTGGGCTATGCTTACTATTACTATTATACCGGGGATGAACATTACAAAAAGCGGGTTATTGATTATATAGATAACTGTGTCTTAGGCGGCTCGCATCCATTTTATAACCCTAAAGACAACTGGTTCTATTCGGTCTATGACTTCAGAAACAAGAAGTATGATTACTGGGCAGGGGGGCAATGGGGAGACGCAGAAGGCAGGACATACCCTGTGCCTTTTGTTCAGGCGGAAGGAATCCAGATTCTACTCACTGGTTATATGATGAGCGGAGACCCTGAATATCTAAGAATAGCTGAATCAGTTGGACGCCATACCATAGAGGAAATGGAGCTAATGTGCTACAGTGGAGGCAGCTGGGTATACATCCCACAGGCGTTGGTGTTTCTGTATAAGGTCACAAAGAATAGGACTTACCTTGATGGAGCGCTCAAGATGATAAAGAAGAATCTGTCTCGGGTGATTGACCCGCAAGGATTGCTACTTGGTAGAGAATGGATGGGGCTTTGCTATATGACACCTGCACTCCTTGTGGCTCAAGCAACGGATGACCAGCAACTAAAATATCAGCTGAAAGAGTGGCTGGATAGAGCTATAATTGTTGAACTCTCGTATTACAAGAACAAGACAAAGGAGATAGCCTCATTTGAGATTGCACATACAATAATGGCTTTAATCACTGCAGGAGAGGTCTTTCCTGAGCAAAAAGAGAAATATCTCAGTCTGGCAGAGTTCTGCTGGCAATTGGTGAAGAATAATAAGTTTTATTTTGACTATTACGATTATCCTGAGTCCACAGATGCCTTTCTGACAGCACATATCTGGTCTGAATTTCTTTGTGGAATCTTGCCAGAAGATATATACAAGAAATCCCAGAGGTAAATGCAAGAATTAAGAAACATCCTCGTTCTTGTTCTAATCTCAGTGGTCTTTGTCTCCAGAGGGGAAGTCTCTGAGTTTAACACAATGGTGGGCACACAGACATTTGCTCCGCATTATCAGTTCACCTCAGAGACTATGCTGATAGAATGTGCTCGGGAGATTTATAACCTCGGCTCTGATGTAATAAAATTTGAGTTCAGCCCCCGCTATCCAGAGCTTTATTCTTTGCCACTAAATTCGGAGATAAAATCTCTAAGGGACCTGGCTACAAAAGAGCCCTCGTATCGACAACTCCTTGAGATGCCATTTAAGTATTTCATAATGTGGGTTTATCCATTTAAAGTACCCATATTCTCCTGGCGGGATGGTTATCCAGAGGAAGAAAGACAAACGGAATATCAGGAGACCTACGAGTTTGCCTCTTATTTACTTAGCCACTTTAATGGTTCCGGGAAATCATTTTTGTTTGGTCATTGGGAGGGCGATTGGGTACTTTTATATTCCTATGATGCGGAGTCCACGCCCACGCAGGAGCGGATTGAGGCAATGAAGCAATGGTATCAGGTTCGCCAGCGTGCTATTGAGGATGCCTGTCGTGATGTGCCTCATCATAATGTTTACATCTATCAGTATGCAGAAGTAAATCTGGTAAAGAAAGCAATGCAGTCCAGACCTACTGTGCTAAGCTCTGTTCTACCTTATGTTCAGGTTGACCTTGTCTCATATTCCGCATGGGATATGATTGGCGACCCGGAGACCTTCGGGAGATTTGATGAGGTTATGGATTTTATTCAGAATACCGCAAATTTTACTGAGCGTTTCCCATCGGTGAAGAAGGTATTTATTGGAGAATATGGCTCTAATGTTAGTGAAGAATCGCAAGCAACTCTACCAAGAGATATGATAAAGAAATCTGTGCCGTGGGGTTCGCCTTTTCTGCTATACTGGCAGATTTATAGTGGGACGCCCTCCTCAACGATGGATTTCTGGCTTATCACACCGACGGGCAGAAAAGTTCAGGCTTATTACGTTATGCAAAGGTTTCTGGGAAAGATTAATGGGTTAAAGAATTACTGCAAAGTCTTTCTTAAACGTAATCCAGAGAAGACCGAGATTTCCGGGTTTGCTAAGAGTTTTGAGCAATATAGTCTGTTCAGTTTTTTTGAATCTTTACTCGACAGCAAAGAGTATAAGAGAAAGGTTAGCGATAAGGAGTTTCTGGGTGTTGTAAATGAGGACATAATGCTGAGAAGCCTCTCTGAAGCGGAGCTGAATATATTTGCTGAGCGATTAGCGAATGGAGAAAAAAGAAGCACAATACTGCGTGAAGTTATAAACTCTATGAAGTTCCACCAGGTGGTCAGTGAAACCAGGTGGCGGAAATACCTCTGGACAAAGGTGTGGTTGAAAAAAGGAAAAGAAGCTCTTCCTCAGTTGCCCGGGGTGAGCCGCTACGAGGTCTGGAGAAGTATCATTGATTCAATAGAATTCTGCGATGCGGAGCTGAAAGCAAGAGAACTACCCCCTTCAGATATTAAAAATATGCACTGGCTAAACTTCCGTGAGCAAGAAAATAGAGTTGGTTCTTTCTGGTCAATTTATTGATAATAGAGAAATATGGGAAGACAAGAAGGTTACATAATCGCCATTGACGCGGGCACCTCAGCGATAAAATGTGCCCTGATTAGCCTGAAAGGAACAATCATCGCACAGAATATGCGGCGGGTGAGGCTTATTCAGGATGGCATAAGAGTGGAAATAGATATGAAGGAATTCTGGGGAGCGGTGCTCAAATCCTTAAGGGCGTTGCAGGAGAAGATAGGCTCAAGGAAAAAGAAAATTCTGGGGCTTGCTATAACGGGTCAGGGCGACGGGTTATGGAGCGTGAACGGGAAAGGTGAGCCAGTGGGCAGAGCAGTTCTCTGGTGCGACGCCCGTGCCTCGGATATAGTTCTCAAATGGCAAAGAGACGCTACAATGGAGAAGACCTTTTATTTGAATCAGTCCTGTGATTTTCCCGGAAATCAGTCGGCGCTACTGGCTTATTTTAAAAAGCATCAACCTCAGATTCTCAAGAAGAGTAGATGGTTTCTTTACTGTAAGGATTGGCTATTTTATAAATTCACCGGTCAGATAGCCACAGACCTTTCAGATTCTTCTTTTCCATTCAGGGATTTCAGGAGTGTGGATTATTCCGAAGAACTCCTCAGACTTTACGGTCTTGAGGGGTTAAAGAAGAAACTGCCGCCCATCGTTAGCGACCCGCATTTTACCGGACAGCTCAGTCCAGAAGCCTCAAAATTAACTCTCCTGCCGGCGGGTCTGCCGGTCTCCACGGGTCCTTATGATATACCCTCAGCAGTGCTCGGAAGCGGCGCTATTAACGAAGGCGATGCTCTCATAATCCTGGGGACAACTTGTGCCAATAATATTACGCTCAAAAGACCACTGAGACGGAGTAAACGAAAAGTTGGGTTGTTAATAACAGCCGGAATTGATGGGCTGTATATCAAATGCCTACCTGTTATGGCAGGCACGACATCTATTGAGTGGATTATGCGGGTCTTTGCTTCCGCGAAAAAGGGTAGCAAGAAACCATTTAATGAGATTGAACGACTGGCATTGGGTTCACCCGCAGGCTCAGAGGGATTGCTTTTTCATCCTTATATAAGTCCTTCCGGGGAGAGGGCTCCTTTTATCAATCCCAATATTCGTGGACAATTAAGTGGTCTGCGTATCCATCACGAGCGCCAGCATATCATTCGGGCTGTTTATGAAGGTGTTGCCCTGGCTGCAAGGGATTGCCTGGAGGAGTTCTTGCGACCGGAGAGTAGAGTATCTATCTGTGGCGGTGGGGCAAGAAGCAATCTATGGTGTACTATCTTCCCGTCTTGTCTCAAAAAGGATATTGTTAAAGTAAGTGAAAATAGTGGGCTAATTGGGACAGCGATGAGTGCAGCACTCCGACTAAGAATCTTCTCAGACCTCAAAACCGCTGTTAAGAAAATGGTAAATGAAGAAAAGATATTCAAACCAGAACAAAAACTGGTCGAAATTTACGAGGATTGTTTTCAGAGATTTCGGCAAATGAGAAAATATTTGAACAAATTTTATATTTAGACATACCGGAGCAAGACTATGAAAGCATTGTTAATGGCAGAATTTGATGATGAATATTACAGAAAACTCTGTGAATTAATGGAGGTTGTGAGAATTGGGTGGGGGAAAAACAAAGCCCTTGCTACAAAAGATGAAATAAAAAAAGAAATTAAAGATACAGACATATTAATTGTGGAAGGCGAAAGAATAGACCGAGATATTATTGATTCGGCATCCCGACTAAAGCTAATCTGTGTAGCCAGAGGGACGCCAGTAAATCTTGACCTCTCGGCAATAAAAGAACGAGGAATACCCATAGTTTATACGCCGGGAAGAAATACCAGAGCAGTGGCAGAATTCACCGTCGGTCTAATGCTGGCGCTCGCACGGCATATCGCTTTTGCGAATCATCTTATAAGAGAAAAATATTGGCTCGCTGATTCACATATCATCCACGATGAAGTAAACTATAAAATTGACTGGACATTTAACCCGGAAGCAAAATACAACGCCTATGGCGAGTTTAAGGGTGTTCAGTTGGAGGGGAAGGTCTGTGGCGTTATAGGACTCGGAAGAATAGGACGTGAGGTGGCAAGGTTAGTTAATTGCTTTGGCATGCAGACCCTGGGATATGACCCTTACATAGATAAGGAGAACGCTGGACGATGGGTATCCAGAATTTGCTCTATCCAGGAGCTGCTGAAAGAATCTGATTTTATTACTATCCATTGCTCAGTCACGCCAGAGACAACACATCTTATAAATGAACAGGCATTGAGGCTAATGAAACCAGGTGCGTTTTTGATAAATACCTCCCGTGGCGCAATAATAGATGAGCAGGCACTTTACAGGGCATTGAAGGAGAGATGGATTGCAGGTGCGGCACTCGATGTCCTCCAGCAAGAACCTCCTCCTTCTTCTTTGCCGATTCTATCGCTGGATAACGTTATTATTACTCCACATATAGCCGGCGCCACTTATGAGATAATGCCTATTCAATCAGAAATGATACTTGCTGAGATAAAAAGGTTCCTTTCAGGAGAAGAGTTGAAATACCAATATAAAATATAAATATTAAAGGAGAAGAGAGGGATGTTAATCCTGGGACTTAATAGTGGAAGTTCCTCAATAAAGGCACGTATCATTGATATGCCTTCAGAGAAAGAACTCCTTTATTTTAATATCCAGAAGATAGGAGAGCCTGGCTCGAAAATAGTGGTCAGAAAACCTGAGGGTGAGGAGACCGTCCCACAAAAGATTACCGATTTTGAGAGCGGGCTGAGGCTCATTCTGGAGAGTGCACTGAGCGTTATGCCCAACTTAAGAGAACGTCTGGGCGCTATTTCACACCGGGTAGTTCATATTGCCAGATATTATGATTCACACCAGATAGTGACGCCTGAAGTAATGGAAAAGATAGAGCGATGTTGTGAGCTTGCACCTCTTCACAATCCATATAATCTCTTAGGCATAAAACTCTCTCAGAAGTATTTCCCGGGTATCCCACAGGTTGCTATTTTTGGAAATCTCTTCCACGCAAATATGCCTGAGTATGCTTATGTGTATGGACTCCCTTACAAGTTTTATTCTCGTTATGGGTTCAGAAAATATGGGTTTCATGGGATGACATTTCAATATATGGTAGAGACAGCCTCCAGACTAATTAAGAAATCACCCAAAAGACTAAAGATGGTCTTGCTGATGCTGGGTAGTGGGTCAACGGTCTGTGCGTATTGTCGCGGCAAATCTATTGACGTCAGCACAGGTTATACCCCTGTGGAGGGAGTCCTGCAATCTACCCGCAGTGGCGACCTTGACCCCGGTACGATAACTTATATCCTAAAGCATTCAAAGTCCACTCCTCAAGAATTGGATGATATACTACATAATAAGTCCGGGCTTCTGGGTATCTCTGGGGTGAGTAAGGACATAAGAGAGATTATGAAGGCAGCAAAAAGGGGTAATAAAAGAGCTGAACTGGCTTTGAATATTTATTGTTATAGGATAAAAAAATATATCGGTGCATATATCGCTGCGATGGGAGGGCTTAATGCCATAGTCTTCGCTGGAGGGATTGGCGAGAACGCACCACCGGTGCGGGAAAAGATTTTATCTGGACTGGGGTTTCTCGGAGTACGACTCTCAAGAAATAGAAATCTTAGAAACCGCCCTGATTCCCTTATCAGTACACGAGACTCAAAAGTCGCTGTCATTGTTGTAGCAACCAATGAGGAACTAATGTTAGCGAGAATCGCTTATCGTCTACTGCAAACCTCAGCCACGAATAAAAAATAATGTTGTTTTAACGAATTATTCTGCCGTATCCGCTCACTATGCAGGGCGAAGTAAGAGACACACTCCACACTCTTCCCGTATATTTTTCTATATGAAATTTAGCAAATGGAGATTACCATATTTAATCCCAGATTTTGCAGTTGGATGGGTAGAGTCCTCCTGAGTAAGGATTGAAGCGGGTTTGTGGAGCGTCACTTTCCGC
>JAGHBZ010000391.1 GCA_021160705.1 Candidatus Sumerlaeota bacterium | reverse complement strand
ATCTCCAGCTGGGGAAAATTCTGGAATCTGCTAATAAAGTTGAATCTGCGTTCAAGATATATCGCCAGACCTTGATTGCCAATCCAGAGAATAAACAGGCACAATTTTATTTTGCTCTGGCGGCAAGAAAATTAAAAGGTAAAGATGGAGCATTACAAGCCTTCAAAGACCTGGCAGAGGAGTTTCCTGATAATCCAGAGATTCAATTGATATATGCTCGACAACTTCTAAACAATGATAAACTAACAGAAGCAGAAGAAGTATTAAATCGCATCATTGAGCTCACACCGGGCAATGCCTCAGCACTGGTTTCCCTGGGTGAACTGGCATTGAAGCAAGGGAATCCAGAACAGGCTGAACACTATTTCCAGAAAGCAGTCTCTCTGAAGCCTCGTGATGTTGACCTGTATTCCCAGATTGCTAAAATTCTAACCGATAATAAAATGCTCGAATCAGCTGCTCAATACCTTGAAAAAGCCCTGAAGATTCAACCAGAAAGAACTGAAATCTTTCTATCGCTTTTTGAGACGTATTATAAACAGGACCAGCTCGATAAAGCCGAAGCCATAACTAAACGCATCATTGAACACAGTAAGAATAAAGCTGAGCTGTATTCGCTCCTTGGAACGTTATATCGCGTTCAGGGTAAAGTGGATGAGGCTATTGCGGTCTATAATAAATCCATTTCTCTTAATACGGATGAACTGGATACCTATATTAAGCTCATTAGTCTTTATCTCCAGACCGAACAATTCCACAAAGCAAAACAGACCATCAATCAGGCAAAGAAGGTTTTTCTCAAACAAAATCCTACAGACCTGTATTACAATCTCGCTGTGGTCTATGCACAATGGGGGTTTTTTGATGATGCTATCAATTATATAGAAACCTTACTTAATATTAAACCTGAGTATCTACCCGCTTATTCGGAGCTCGCCCATATCTATAATGTAAAACGTGATTACGAAAAGGCGGTGGAGGTATTCCAGCGTGCCAGGAAACACCTTGCAGATAAAGCTGAGAGCGTTGAATTTTACATCCGTGAGGCTAATGCGTTAATAGAGCAGTATAATTATGCCCGGGCAATAAAACCCCTTAAGAAGGCTATAAATAAAGACCCTTCAAATATAACCCCGTATAGAGAGGTCATCATCCTTTATACTGAGTGGCAG
This sequence comes from Candidatus Sumerlaeota bacterium, assembly GCA_021160705.1. Classification (GTDB taxonomy): domain Bacteria; phylum Sumerlaeota; class Sumerlaeia; order MWCT01; family JAGHBZ01; genus JAGHBZ01. The sequence goes on along the minus strand of JAGHBZ010000391.1, from coordinate 2,847 downwards.
AAATATTCGGAAGCGATGACTTATATAAATTTAGCAAAACAGAAGTTTGGTTCGGATAACCCAGAAATCCTTACCCTAGAAGCCGAAATGTATAGTAGCCAGCATCAATTCGAAAAGGCACAGGCAATTATAGAAAATCTATTGGAGCAGAACCCCGAAGATGTGGACACACTTTACTCCCTTGGAGGAATTTATTATGAAGCAGGTGAATACGACAAAGCAGTAGAAACCTTTAATAAGATTCTTTCCATTGACCCCAATAATGTGGATACGCTAAACAGCATTGGCTATACGCTGGCTATTCAAGGGAAAGACCTGGAGAAAGCAGAACGCTACATTCGTAAAGCACTTAATGCCAAACCCTATGCTGGTTATATCCTTGATAGTCTGGGATGGGTATATTTTCAGCGAGGGGATTATGCTAAGGCACGTGAACTTATTGAGCGTGCTAATCGTCTATCCCTGGAGGATGTAGAAATTCTCCAGCATCTTGGTGATATTTATATGAAATTGGGCGACACGCACAGGGCAATTAAATTCTGGAGTCGTGCACTGGAGATTAAACCCAACCAGAAAGAGATTGAAAAGCGACTCAAGTCAGTTAAACTATGAGCTCATACGATAGATTAAAAAACAAAATTCTGGAGACAGTAGACGCACTCGCAGATGAAGCCTGGGGGATAAGTCAATTTTTATTTGATAATCCCGAATTAGGTCTTCAGGAGCTCAAGGCGTCTGCAACCCTGACATCCACTCTTGAGAAATATGGCTTCACCGTTGAGCGTGGAGTCGGCAACCTGCCCACTGCGTTTAAAGCATATCGCACTGGAACCGCTGATGCTCCTTCAATTGCTTTTCTATCTGAGTATGACGCATTGCCTACTATCGGACACGGGTGTGGACATAACCTGATTGCTATAGTGGGCAGCTTTGCTGGCATTGCTGTTGCTCACGTTATCAATGAACTCCCAGGGCGAGTTCTCGTAATAGGTACCCCTGCCGAAGAAACTATCGGGGGTAAAATTCGGATGCTTGAGAATGGTGTATTCGACGATGTTGACATTGCAATGATGGCACATCCGAGCACAGAGACGGTTGTACGCGCAAAAGCACTGGCTGCTCAGACAACTGTAATTACGTTTCACGGAAAACCTGCTCACGCCGCCGCAACACCCTGGCGTGGAATAAACGCTCTTGATGCACTGATTCAAACATTTGTCGGACTCGACCAATTGCGCAAACAATTAAAACCTTCAGTCCGTATTGCCGGGATTATTACGGAAGGGGGCGAGCGACCGAACGTTATACCTGAAAAGGCTGTTGGAAAATTTAGCATTCGTGCCGAGAACTATGATGAACTCAAGGAGCTACTGAACAAAGTCCAGCACGTGGCAGAAGGTGCCGCACTTGCTACCGGTGCAAAAGTTGAGATTATTTTTCCTGAACCGCCGTATCTTGATATGCGTAATGTTGAGTCCCTTGCCAGCACATTTGAAAAAAAATGGCTGGAGCTCGGCGGCACTTTAATCACTGACCCCGGCAAGACCCCAGGGTCTCTGGATATAGGTAATGTAAGCCATAAGATTCCAGCACTCCATCCGTCTTTTGCCATAACTGATAAACACATTGCCGGTCATACCAGAGAATTCGCCGATGCTACTCGTACACCAATGGCTCGCAGAGAAACTATCCGAATGATTAAAGCCCTTGCCATCACCGCACTGGAGATTTTTATTAACCCTGATTTGTTTAACCAGATTAAACGCGAGTTCGCTCAACTTCAATAACGTGCTCTTTATCCAGCTATGACAGAGCAACCAGTAGATAAAAAGTCAACAATAACTATGAAGAGTGTCTCTATCATAGTGCCAGCTTTTAATGAAGCTGAGACCATAACCCAGGTGGTTCAAGCCCTGCGTGAACTCAATCATATTAACAAAGAGATAATCGTCGTGGACGATGGTTCCACTGATGCTACCGCTGAGAAGGCACACACCGCTGGTGCGGATAAAGTCATCAGACATCACAAAAATCGTGGATATGGCGCCGCAATAAAGACCGCGGTGAACAATGCTCGGTTTGATATAATTGTGACATTTGATGCCGACCTTCAGCATAACCCGGAAGATATTCTGAAACTGCTTGAACATCTTGATGACGAGACCGATATGGTTGTCGGCGACCGCTCTGCTGTTGAGCCTATATCTTACCGTAAACTCGGAAAATGGCTTCTGCAACGTGTGGCTGAGTTCCTCTCCAGAGAACGTATTCCTGACCTTAATTGTGGGCTACGTGTTTTTCGCAAATCTTCGTTCTACGACATCCTCTCTTTGCTCCCTGATGGGTTCTCTTTTTCTACCAATCTCACTCTTGCTATGTTAAAAAACGATTTTACAGTTAAATACATCCCTATTTCATATAAACCACGCCAGAAAGGAGTCAGCCGACTGAACAGTATAACCGATGGGTTGAATGTCCTTACATTAATCTTTCGGCTTATCACAATCTATGAGCCAATGCGGGTTTTTTTGCCTGTAAGTGTGACATTTTTTATTCTTGGTTTACTGTACGGTGTTATAATGGTCGTGCTAACTTTTAATATACCGGATGGTGCTGTGTTGCTTATGGTAGTAGGTGTATTGCTATTCTTTTTTGGACTCCTGGCAGAACAAATCTCCGAACTCCGCCGCAACCTCAAACTTTAGGGGTCACCTATTAAAAGTTTAGTCAGTACTAAAATTTACTTTTTTTTCAACCCTTTCTATCTTCTACTTTTTTGTTCTTTGTCCGACGGATTTTTTAACTTAAATCAGTCACCTATCCGTGCTCTTAGGCACAGTATAGTGT
>JAGHBZ010000266.1 GCA_021160705.1 Candidatus Sumerlaeota bacterium | reverse complement strand
TATTAAGGTTACAGAATTAACTATCTGGTTAAATTTTCTCAAATTTCGCATTATCGGACAGCCTCTCAGACCTCAGAATCACTAAAGTTCGGGTTTGCGTTGTGGTAAGCATATCGTAGGATTGATTTTTCTTTCTGATTGAAGCGGAAAAATCATACTTTTTCAGAGTTATCCTGGTCTCCTGGCTTCCTTATTAATATTCTTTTTTTCTATTAGGAAGCCAGGAAACCAGGAGATAGGAATTAACCTGCGAAGGTCGGCTCTCATTTGCGCATCTTAGAGATTTTGAGATTAGTGGTAGGCGATAAGGATGATGAACCTTAATAAACCGACTAACCAACTAACCGACTGAACCGACCTAAACCGACCAACCGACTAACTGACCTAAACCGACTAACCGACCTAACGGACACAACGGAGTTCCTTGCAACCCTAAGATATGTGATATTCCTGCTGAAGAGAAAGAAAAGACTTTTCAGCGGTGCGAAAAGAGTTGCATTATAACTTCTGTGACCTCTGAGTCCTCAGTGGCAAGTTATAAATTTTATTTTTCTTTTTGTGAAGATTCGTGCCCATTCGTGGTTTCTATTCACACTCCACTAAAGTTGATAAAATTTCGCCACAGAAGAACGCTGAAACACACGGAAAGGACTTATCGCTGTCCGCCTGCCCGCTTGCACGTTTTTTCCGTGCCAATCCGTGTGGTTCAGTGGCTGATTTCATCTTCTTCTATTTCGTGTCCCTTCGTGGTTTCTATTCACGCTCCACTTAAGTTAACCAAATTTAGCCACGGAAAGGCACGGAAACTCACGGAAAGGACTTGCTGCTAGTCTGCTATCCGCTTACCGCTGTCCGCTTTCTTCTGTGTCAATCCGTGGGATTCAGTGGCTGATTATTGCAGAACCTTAATCCTGTACCTTTAGTATCACAGCCCTCACAACTTCATAAACTCTCTTTCCAATAATTGTCGGACAGGGTTTCTGATACCTAAAGTTACTACAAAGTAGATTCAATGAGAAGCCTGAATGGTCGCCTTTTGTCGGAGCAGGTCATTATAGATATTCTCGATTTTATCGGTGCGGAGGGAGTTGAGGAATTTTTCCTGTATCAGTTGATAGCCCTGCCGGGCAAGAGTAGAAGCCAGTTCTTTATCCCGGAGGACTCGCAAGATTGCCTGTGCCAGCAGATGTGGTTGTCCCGGAGGAACCAGGAGTCCTGTATGTTCGTGGACGACGAGCTCCCTATTGCCAGCCACATCCGTGCTAACCACAGGTTTTTTCATTGCCAGTGCTTCACGCAAAGAACCCGTAAGTCCCTCGCCTTTGGTTGATGAACATACAATTACATCAGATACTGCAATTATCTCCGGGACGTCTTGCCGATATCCGGTAAAGAGCACGTGGTCTTTAATATTTAGTTCTGTGAGCAACGTATCGAACTTTGTTTTTTTGCCGGAACCCACAACGAGAATCTTCACATCAGGTATCTCCTTGACCACTTCAGCGACTGCTGTAAAAAAATCCGGGAGTCCTTTTTTCTGCACCAGTGCGGAAATGGTAGTGATGACTTTGTGGTGTGGGGGGATATGAAACTCTTTTCTGAGACGGCTGGCGTCAACCAGTGGATGGAAACGTTCCTCATCCACGCCACCATATACCACCTCAACTTTATCCGCTGGAATGCCATCATTTCTGACCAGCGAATCTTTGACAGCCTCTGCCACGGCAATAATTTTATCAATGCGCCGGGATGAGTATGCCCATTTCTCCAGCCAGCGTCCTCGCATTGTGTAGACTGTACCACGCTGGGCAACAATCACAGGGCACTGGGATTTACGCCAGCCGAACGTCGCCAGCCAGACAAATATGGTTGCCTCCTGACGATGTGTATGGATAACATCAAAATTCATTTCCTTTAGCCAGTGACGAAATCGCCATATCTCTCGCAATCTCCGCATATCAAAGAACTCAACAGGTACACCCATTTTACACAGCGGAGAAATGGTCGTCAGGTCTTGTGCTTGTACTTCACCTTCTTTATTAAAGACGCAGACAACCCGATGTCCACGCCTGAGGAGTTCCCGCGTCAGCAATGCCATCTGGACTGCACCGCCACGAACAACGTTCTTATGGGAAGCCACCTGTAGAATATTTAGCTTTTGAGTCGCAGTCATCTTATACACCGCTAAATATCAGAATTACAATCAGGTCAACGAACCCCCATAGGTACAGGGCATCATACATTCCTTTTTTGTGCGGGAAGGTATCGAAGTGACGCATCCAGCGAATAAGCAGGCTCAACCATAACACAAATGCACTTAATAATAGGAATGCAGAGAATATGTGCGCACGCCACCGAATCATCCCGTATATGAAAAAAGCGAAGGAAATAAATAACATAACAGTGCAAAATCGTAAGGCACGTTGGGGCGTTAACCAGACAGTAAACGTGCGGTCGCCTCGTTGATGGTCGTAGCGATACTGGTATATCTGCGTCAACGGGTAAAACGTCGCAAATAGGAATGCAAACCCTACGGCAAGCACTACCGCGCCTGTACTTAGCTCTCCATTCATCGCGGCGTAGCCACCTGCAAAGGTCAATGCCCCATAGCCTGCGGAGTTGATAATAATATCACTACCTGCTATTGCTTTTAACCTGAGCGGTGGACAGGAGTATAATACCGACATAACAAGACAGATAGAGTAGAGACTAAGAAATACTGTATTAAAAAATAGTGCTACTATAACCAATCCCACCACCATCCACCAGAACCCAAACCAACCAAGCCCCGGTGGTGGAAATGGCGGGTTATCCAGGTAGCCAATATCAGTGGTGTCTTTATCAAAAGCGGAGTTGAACGCCAATGTGCCACCATTTAACAACACTGCCCAGATAATTGCGCCAGCTATAAGCACCAGCCATCTATAATCAACGAATAGCCCGGCTGATGCTGCCACCACACCCCCAACCGCAAAATGTAATCCCACTATCAACCACGACCGGGGTCGCAAATGTAGAATATAATCTTTCACTCTGGTACTCAACCTGTTTGCTTTTTCGTGTGACATACAATCAGTACGCAATATCTGAATGGGTTTTATCTTTCACAAATTAATTTGATTGGCTACTCGTAGAGATTCGCAAAAAAGTTGGCTTAGAAATATCAATAAAAACCCTGCCATAATCCGGGCGACACCGATAACACCCGATTGTAGTAATTTGTGGTGGCAGTTGTCTCGGAGAAATCTGTTTGCATCTGGGGGTTCGTGGAGATATTGTAGCCGGGAAATCCACCGTTTGCGTATGCGAACCAGCAGGCACATTGTATCCTGTGAGTGTGGGTTATATTCCAGTCGTTTATCGCCTCGTACAGGCGCTGGATATAACCGGCAGGATACGGGTAAAGCGGATAGCCGGGTGTTGAGCCCTGTCCATCTGCGGCGTGGTTCATCTCTGTGAGATAAACGGGTTTGGCGGACGCATAAGGATTCCCGTCAATGATTTCCATCCAGCGTTTGAACACCCCGAATCCCATCTCGTCATCATCTCTTGGGTCATTGTCGCCACCGCGCCCTCCGTATGCGTGGATGGCGTACCCATCAGCATTGTCGTTCAAGGTATTCACGAGTTCGTACATATAGTTAAGCCACGGTCGATTTGCGGGATAGGGACCGCTACCTGACTGGCTTGAGTTCCAGGGAGCCAGCGGAGCTACGATGACCCGTGCCTCTGGCTGAACCTGTTTTATGCGCTGGCGACACTTAAGATAAACCTGGATATAGTCGCCCACAGGAATACTACCCTCAAAATCAGCGTTCATCTCATTGCCGATTATCCAGATATGGCAGTATGGCTTGAACAGATTTACTTTATCAGCGCATTTCTGTGCAAAGGAATCCCATTCCGAAGAGTTTTTCGGCACGGTCTCTCCAAAAGTTTTGTTAATACGGATGATGACCTCAAAATTCTCGTTCACAACGTTCTGGATGTCCGAGGGTGTCGGGTCCCAGGGGAACGGGTCAGTATTTACCACCTCCACTGACCAGCCACGTTTTCCATTCATAATGCCATTAGCACCAGAACCCCAGGAGTGAATCCCATAAATATAATACGGTTCCTCTCCACTGGCAGAACCTATCACCGAGACAATCATTAGAATAATCACTATCAGAGAATACTTCACTGAAAATTCCTCTCGCAATTTTCTGAGTAATGCAACCATCTCTTGCGTCACACAAATAAGATAAATAATTTTTCTACATCCATTCCGTTTATTCTGAGTTGGTTTCCTTCTAACCCGCTCCCACTCCCTGTCAGTAGAATGCAGAAGGTTTTCTTTTTGTCCTCTAATCCAGCATCTGGCGGAGGTTGCGGGCGTCTGCGAGGAACGTCTTTACTCTGTCAAAGTCCCTGTTCTTGATGGCTTCTTTTATTTCGCTGAGTTCATTTGTGAATTTATCAAGCGCTTCAGCAATATACTGAACATTCTGTCGGCAAATCTCCAGCCAGAGCTCCTCGTCGCCCTTTGCGATGCGTGTAGTGTCCTTAAATCCTGTGCCAATTATCAGACGTAGCAGGTTAGCGTCCTCGCCCAGTGAGCCAAACGCCTTTGCCAGTGCAGATGCGGCAAAATGAATCCCCTGACTGCTCATACTCACAAGATAATCGTGCCTGTCAGGACGCAGAATAAACGGTCGTGCACCAAGCGAGCGCCAGAATTTAACCACTTGTTGTAGCTTATCCAGCGGGGTCATCTCATTCACCGTCACAAAACAGGTCGCATCTTTAAATAGAGTGGATGTAGAGAATTCTACTCCACTTTTCTCGGAGCCAGCAAGGGGATGCGACCCGATGAAAGTCGCCCGTCCATCACCAAATAATTTTTCCGCCTCTTCAACAATTGTCTTTTTCGTACTCCCCACGTCAGTTACGATTGCACTGGCTGGTGAGTGCTCTGCTACCTGAGGGAGAAATTCTATTATTCTTTCAACTGGTAGGCACAGGATTATAAACTCACCGTCCCGGAGACCAGTGGCAAGCTCCGTGGTAAACTCATCAATTGCACCTTTTTGACGGGCGAGCTCCAGTCGTTTGGGGTTACGACCAACTCCGATAACTTTTTCAGCGACATTTTTCTTTTTTGCCGTCAGCCCGATTGAGCCACCAAGTAGCCCCACTCCTATTATGACAAGCCGTTTAATCATAATTTAATCACTTAACTAATGATGTATGACATTTTGCAGGTATAGAAAGTGCAAGGTAAAGCCAAAAATTTGAGTGCATGGTTGTAAACCGCTATTCGCTGTGAACCGCCTTATTGTTGATTTAGTGTACTTGTCATTGATATTCTTTATCAGTCAAGAGACAGTAAAAATTCTTTAGTTAATTGGACTTCTGGCACTCTTTTTTCCATCGGCAGGTATAACTTAACAGGTATCTTCATTTTAACCAAATACTTACATAACATAGGGCCAACGTTCCCCCACTCCAGCCATCCTAATCCGCATCCTAAAGCAGGAATAGATAAGGATTTTATACCTTCCTTTTCATAATTGTCCAAAAGCCACTTTAGCCCTTCCTCAATTCCCCTGATGTCAGCCATATTTCGCCAGTGTCGCTTGGTAGGAAATAATAAAAACCAGGTCTGAAGATTAAGATTGGTTAATCTTTCGGACTCATCAGCGAGCATCATATCAAGTGAAGCCTCTCGCTTATATAAGTAGGGCTTACCCATCCTTAATTGTCCGGTCTTGCATAGGTCTTGATAGAAGACATATACATCAGGGAATTGATACTTAGCTCTTGAGGCAAGCCCTTTTCCCATCACACCTACAGTGTTTACGCTTATAGTAAGAGTTTGCATTCTGGATAGAAACATATCTCCCTCCACCAGCTGTAAGTTGTCTGTGAGTCGTTTCTCTCGTGTCGGTAAAAAGAACAATTCAGGTTCAGGGATAACAGGAATATCAACACTCTTCAGAACATTTCTAACATTTTTTACTACACGCCAATTGGGGGTATAAATCTCCTGAATGTATTCAGGGGGAACCCTATCGGGGACCAAACATTCAGCCATTAACTTTCTTTTGGAACCATCTTCATAAGCCCACCATTCTTTATCAACCTGCTTTCTTATTTCTTTTACTATTTGGTCATCTGGGGGTAATATTCTACTCTCCAGGCTAACCGCATTTCCTGTTGATATAAAAACACCCTTCTGTCTCAGAATAGTTGACTTAATCCCTATAATGATAATGTCATCTGGATTTGCTCCGCTGAAGAAAATCACTCGGTAAAGCATAGCATTTCTTGGCTGAAAGTATAAGTTGGCAAACTCCCATAATGACTTACCGTCGGGTGTCTTTATATTTTCTCTTATGGAAATAATCTCTTTATCGTAAATTGGTGTATATGGGATATTTTTGTCTTCTACTAACCTGTGACTCAAGACCCCCTTTTCTAATATGGAAGGCAGGTTATTAATATGAGTTATATAGTATAATGCTCTAAGTTTTAACATATTTCCCACTCTGAAGATTTATCAATTTTGTGATTCTGATATTTTGGTGTATGAAAATTTTTATATCCGAATGACTTAACAAATGTCACGGGTTATAAAAAGATAAAAAATATCTGTTAATAACGCACTCGTGAGGAGTATTGTCGCTCTATTTCGGTACTTTGAAACAGGCTACTTTTGTCCAGAACAGTAGAACTCCTTTATTCCGAAATTTCATTCACCTTATATGCACTCCCGGTCGCTCACATCCTAATAGAAGACAGTTACTATTTTAAAAAGAGTTTTAGTGCTTTTCGGACGTCTTTCATAGTTTCTTCAGCCACTTGGCGTGCGCGTTCACCGCCTGCCAGTGCAATTTCTTTTATACGTTCCGGGTGGGCCTGAAGTTTGTGGCGTTTTTCTCTAAACGGCTCCATTAGCGTATTGAGCGACTGTGCCAGTATTTTCTTACACTCCACACATCCAATACCCGCAGTTCGGCATTCCTGCTCAATCTCCTCCACCCGTTCCGGGGTAAACACCTTATGATAGTCAAATACACTACAGACGTTAGGATGTCCTTTATCAGTGCGTCTGACACGTGCAGGGTCAGTGACCATTTGTCGTACTTTCGCGGATACTGTCTCCTGGCTATCAGAGAGATATATACAGTTTTCATAGCTCTTGCTCATTTTCCTTCCGTCAATGCCAAGTAGTTTGGGCACCGGACTCAAAATCGGCTGTGGTTCTGGTAGAATCGGGTTGCCTTTGCCGTAGTAATAATTCACCCGCCTCACAATTTCGCGTGCAAGCTCAAGATGTGGAATCTGGTCCTCGCCGATGGGGACTACTTCGGCTCTGTAAATAACGATGTCTGCTGTCTGCAACACCGGGTAACCCAGAAAACCATACGTGGCAATCTCCTTATGACCCAGTTGTTGAAGCTGTTCCTTATACGTGGGACATCGCTCTAACCAGGCTAACGGGGTGAACATCCCCAGCAGAAGTGTCAACTCTGCGTGCTGTATAACGTCCGACTGCACAAACAACGTACTCCTCTCAGGGTCCAGTCCCACTGCCAGCCAGTCAATAAACATCTGCTCTACATAGTGAGCCAACTCGCTGGTATCCTGATACTCTGAGGTAAGTGCGTGCCAGTCTGCTACCATATAAAAGCACTCATATTCGTCCTGAAGCTTCACCCAGTTCTGTAAAGCACCGATATAGTTTCCAAGGTGCAACAACCCGGTTGGGCGATTTCCACTAAGTAGTCGCTTCTTATTTTTCATTTATTCTATCCTTATACTCAATCTTGTTTTGGTTTCGTGTTCATTTAATAAAAAAATATGTCTAATGGAATATCAAAGAGTATAAGCAACCCTTTAAAAAGACCCCAGAATATTAAATGAAATAAATCTCTTGTCGGCGGAAAAATCAAAAACATCACCAAAATCATAAATCCTGCCTGTCTGATAATGATGAAATATTTCTCAGCTGCCGGGTTGTTTCTAACGACAAAATACTCAAGCACATGCGAACCGTCTAAGGGTGGTATTGGCAACAAGTTAAATAATCCCAATAGCAAGTTAATCGTGATGAAATATAATAAAATCCTTCTAATGAGTGGCTCAGAGGCAGGAGTAATTACTAATTGCATTTTAAGTAATATAATTGCAAGAACCGCCAGCAAAATATTAGTGAACGGACCCGCAAGACTAACAATTACTTTCCAGCGTGGATGACGAAACTGTCGTGGGTCAACCGGAACAGGTTTTGCCCAGCCGAAAAGAGGAAAATGCGATATATACGCAATGACAGGAAATATGATTGTTCCAACCAGGTCAATATGAGGTATAGGATTCAGGGTCAGACGATTCATCCGTGTGGCTGTCATATCACCTGCAAGCTTGGCTGAATACGCATGGGCAAACTCGTGCAGAACAATGGAAAATAGCAAAATCGGTATCATTAATATGAAATCATACCCGCCACCCATATATAACTCAACTTTCTCCTTGACGTTTGAATGTATCAATACATTTCAGATTACAAACTTTCAGTAACCAATGTCAACCTAACTCTGGGAGCTGTGGGGTTCAGGGCTCATTTCCCCGCTCTGGCGAGGTCGGGAGGGCGAAGGTGATGATGTACGTGAAGCGTGAATCAGTGTGTGCGAAGTTACACCACGAATGAAAGAAATCAATGAAATATCCTCCAGATGCACGGAAACTTTTAATAGCGGGAAATGGCTTCGCTGATTTTCCGGAGTTTACTGGTGAGATTTTTTCTTTTTCAGTTGACAGCTTAAGCCCAGCATAAGTATTCCATTTTTCTTATGAAGATAAACCACCGGAGATAGTCCGGGATAAAAATTTCTAAAATGAAAATAGCAATCATAGATTATGGGATGGGCAACCTGCGCTCAGTGGAGAAGGCGTTTGCCTATCTTGGCTATACAGCGCAGATAACCTCAGACCCACAGGCGCTGAGGCAAGCAGATAGAGTTGTGCTACCCGGTGTAGGTGCATTCGGAGACGGTATGCGTGAATTACATCGGCGTGGGTTAATTGATGTTATCAAGGAACTCATCGCAGACAGTAAACCTGTGCTTGGGATTTGTCTCGGGCTACAACTATTGTTCAATCATAGCGAGGAGGCACCCGGAGTGGAGGGTCTTGGAATAATCCCGGGCAGAGTTACCCGGTTCAAAAAAGGTATTACCGTCCCTCATATGGGCTGGAATCAGATACGTATCAAACGTACCTCGCCGATATTTGACTCAATTCCCTCGGAGGCATATTTTTATTTTGTACACTCATATTACGTGGTGCCAGAAGACGACAGTGTGATACTAACCACCACGGAGTATGACGTGGAGTTTGTATCAATGATAAACCGCGGCAATCTATTTGCCGCTCAGTTTCATCCGGAAAAAAGTCAGAAAGTAGGATTACAGATGCTTAAGAATTTTGCCAGTTTATGAGAAAGCATTTATGAGAAAGGAGAGACAATGTTACGGCAACCACATCGCTACATAAAACTGCGAGTCCCGGCATCCACAGCTAACCTGGGCGCAGGATACGATTGTCTGGGGCTGGCTTTGAAACTTTACAATTACTTTGAGTTTCGCATCCTGGAGAAAGGCAGAACTAAACTCTACATTCAGGGTGTTGAGGGATATAGAGAGTTGCCAATGACGAGGACCAATCTGGTATATCGTGCGCTGGCACGAATAGCACGCCTGACAAAAGTCCAGCTCCCGCCACTGGAGATAAATATTCATCTGAACATCCCTCTGGCAAGGGGACTGGGAAGTAGTGCCACCGCTATTGTAGCGGGTATGCTGGCTGCAAACCTTCTCAGTGGACAGAATAAACTCTCAAACCAACAACTCCTGAGAGAAATCGTAAAAATGGAAGGGCATCCGGACAACGTGACTGCAGCTTTTTTTGGCGGGCTGACCGCAGTGATGAAAAAAAATAAAGGGTTCCTCTATAAACGCTACCGCCCATATAGTAAGCTCAAGGCTGTGCTGGTAATCCCGGATTATAGTTTGCCTACAACAGACGCCCGCCAGTTGTTGCCAGAACAAGTGCCCCACGCAGATGCTGTAAGTAATCTTTCGCGAATCCCGTTTATAATTGACCGCCTGTGCAGTGGAGAGTTAGAGAACCTGCAAGAAATAATGGACGACCGATTGCATCAACCGTATAGAAAATCACTGGTCAAGTATTACGACCAGATGGTCCGGAGAGGACTCCAGGCTGGAGCTAAAGCAGTAGTATTGAGTGGGGCGGGACCCGCATTGGTGGCGTTCTGTTTGAGTGCTGCTGAGAAAATTGCCACTGCTATGAGCGATGTGCTTGCCAGACGAAATATACGTAATAGTACCCTTATTCTTTCACCTGATACATACGGAACACGCATCCTGAAAATGGCGTAAACCCCATCCGCGAGAAGGAAAAGTTCGGTTCGTTCCAGAGAGGTTTCGGCACAATATAAAAATAAAAGCCGATGCGTGAGTTTTACTTTAGCATTTTCCCAATGGTCTCATCAATAAGTTTAGCGGCGAAGGATGCCTGTTCTCTGGTAAGGAGCAATGCAGGTGCTATCCTCAGACAATTACTCCCGCATCCGAGGATAAGCATTCCCTGTTTAAATAATTCCATCACTAATTTATTGCGGAATTCCGGATTCATTTCTTTAGTCTTTTTATCCTTGACGAATTCAACGCCAATCATCAGTCCTTTTCCGCGTACATCACCGACCACATCATATTTTTGCACAAGGGGTTTGAGCTGCTCTAAAAGGAGTTCGCCGACGTCCCTGGCGTTTTCCAGCAAACTCTCCTCAATGAGTTCTACAGTCGCCACGCCCGCAGCACAACTTACTGGATTGCCCCCAAAAGTAGACGCATGAGACCCATATTCCCAGTCCATTAACTCTTCGCTACTGACAATCGCCCCTAATGGCATACCAGAGGCTATTCCTTTTGCAATACAAATAATATCAGGCTGAACCCCAAAGTGTTCAGAGGCGAACCATTTACCTGTCCTGCCCATTCCTGTCTGAATCTCGTCCATAACCATAAGGATTCCGTATTTATCGCAAATATTCCTTAGTTCTTGCAGGAACTTCTTTGGTGGCACGACGTAGCCACCTTCACCCTGGATGGGTTCTATAATAAGTGCTGCGACGTCTGCCGGGTCTATTTTAGTGCGAAAAATAGTGTCCTCAAGGAACCTGACACAGGCAAGGTTGCAGGTAACATCCTCCTGTGTTGGGTCGTTTGTCTGCCCGTATGGACACCGATAGCAATATCCATAAGGAATATGTGTCACCCCTGGCACAAACGGAAAATATCGTTTACTCTGTATCATCTTGCTTGCGGTCAAGCTAAGCGCACCCATTGTCCTGCCATGAAAACTGCCGTAAAAAGCAATAAACTGACGACGCCCTGTATGAAACCTGCTGAGTTTCATCGCTGCCTCTACTGCCTCCGCACCGGAATTGGTAAAAAAGACTCGCTTTCTACCGTTGCCTGTCCTGACTGGAGTCACTGCCACGAGCTTCTCTGCAAGAGCCACCTGACTCTCGTAATAAAAATCCGTACCCGACATATGTAAGAAGTTTTGTGCCTGTTTTGTAATTGCCTCCACCACACGAGGATGGCTGTGTCCGGTAGCACATACGGCTATGCCTGCTGACATATCAATGAACTTGTTCCCGTCCGGGTCGTAGACCGCGACTCCTTCGCCACGCGCAATAACCAGTGGATAATCCCTGGTATACGATGGCGACATTACCCGTGCGTCGCGTTCAATAATCTCTCTGGTCTTTGGTCCCGGTAACTCTGTCTTAATCTCTACATACATACTCCTCCTCCTCTTGGGTCACTTTTATCATATTTTTTCTGCGGACTTAAAAATTTGCTGATAGTTAAGAAATCTATCAATCCATTATGGATTGCAGAAATTCTTATGGAATTGTTGTCAATATTGTAACTTTTCTTTTTCCCCAAAGGTGCTTTTCTTTGAAGCGGTATTACCAGTTTTTACTTCAGATTTACCTTGCCTTAAGAAACTAAAATCAAAGTATCACTCACCTCAGGTCAAAACTTCAATCTCTGAAACTTTGTGCTATTAATATTAATTATTTCTTTTTCATTTCCCTTTGCAACTTGCTTGTCTTCTATCTCCTTAAGCATAGTTTCAATTTGTTTACGTGTATCGCCATATAATTTGGGGAGCTCAAGTGTTTCCTTGAGGACCAATTCTGCCGATTCATACTTTTCTTTTTTAGTCAGCAGTTTTGCAATCTGAATTTCGCCCCAGGGTAAATAAGTAATTTTATCAATAGGACGCTGGTCGCGTTTTCCAAATAATGTAAAGGGTTCTTGAAAATAAAGCCTCCTTGCTTTTCGAATTGCCTCAATAGCTTTGTCAAATTTTCCTTTATTCACATAGTTGCGTGCAACATTAACGATAAAATAATCATAGTTAAGCTCTGGAGCTTGTTCCCATTTAAACCCCGCAGTAAAAAGTATCAACCCGAGGAGTGCATAACTAACCATATTCATCAAGATAGTGGTTTTTATAACATAGGGCTTATCCACATACCGTCTTAATAAATACCATTCAATTCCACAGGTTAAAATAAAAGCAGGAAGCAATGAACCAATCTCCATCATTCTAATATCAGAAAAGAATAATAAAAACCAAAATAC
>JAGHBZ010000230.1 GCA_021160705.1 Candidatus Sumerlaeota bacterium | reverse complement strand
GTCGGTTAGTCGGTTTATCAAGGTTCATCATCCTTATCGCCTACCACTAATCTCAAAATCTCTGAAATGTGAAAATGAGAGCTGACCTTCGCAGGTCAACTCCTATTCCCTGTTTTCCTGGTCTCCTTATAGAGAAAAAGAGTATTAGTGAGGAATCCATGAGAGCAGGATAACCCTGAAGCAGTGAGATTTTCGCCTCAATCAGAAAGGGAAATTAATCCTACAAGAGGTTTGCAAAAGAACAAAAAGAAAATACGGAAGTACAATATATTGTATTTATCCTTCTTATCACGTACTACATCTGAGAAATGCACTGACCAGAATTTTTTTCTTGCACTGAATTCTTTTTTTATTTACCCTTTTCAGTGATTTATGGATTTGTTTTGATATTGAAGGAACTTAAAGTGAGAAATTATTACATTATTGTCATTGTTCTGTTTTTAACTTGCCTCGCCTGGCAGGTAGACGCTGGACCCACAGCTGACCTGATGAATTATGCTACCTCCAGAGAAGTCTGGCAGACACGTGAACCGGAATCGCTCCTGAAACATCGCCAACGAATTACCGAGCTTCTTAAGCGGGAAGGTGTAAGTGCTGATGCTCGCGCTTTTGGTGAATATATGCTCCTCTCTATTGATACACGTCTCGGAAAGGCTACTTTACAGGATTATTTAAATCTTGAATCTCGTCTCCTCCCGATAGATTACAGTTTTCCTCTTAGTGAACTTCAACGGGACTTATTTGAGCAGGTACGTAAGGCAAAAGAGAAGGGGCTAAAGAATGATTTTGCCACATCTGGGGTTCAGGTGCTTAAGGCTATGTATCTCCGAGCGGAGAAAGCTAATAAGAAAAAGTGTTTTCTGACTCGCTACCAGGGACTTAAACAGGTGGGTGATTTTTTGACCAATTCAACTATAGGAGAATATGAAGACGGATTGTATTTTTACTACAAAGCCCTGGATAAATTAAGCAAAACGGGGGAAAGTGAGGCAGAATATTACAACCAAGACCGCGCAGGAATACTGTATCGGATATTATGGATTGAACCCAACCTCGCTATACCTACCCTGGACTCCATTCTAAATGCCGTGGAGCTTGAGCCAATAGCCTGTCTGTGGTTTGGATTTACTATTGACAATTACCTTGCTCGGCTTTCCGGCGAGGAGCGCGAAATATTTTTTAAGACCTGGAAGGAGAAACTGAATAACCTGCCACTCAAAACAAAAGAAAAGGCTTTGTGTTTGAACTGTCTCAAGGCAATGAAATTGAGGGGCACAATTAATCTCCTGCACTCTGAGAAAATTGATTGCAATGATTTTGACAGAATGAAAGAAGTATCATCTTTAATATCTGATAAGTATGAGAAACTGTGGGAGGTATATACTTTCGGGTTTAAGATTCTCCAGAGTCTGGAGTTGCCTGCGGATTTTGACCCTACAGATTTCTCACAGATTCAGACTCCAGAGAGGGCAATCTTTAAAGTCGGGTTTGTATCCTGTCTTCTCAATGGAAATTTTTTACTTGGGAGACTGACACATTCACCACAGCCCACTGATGAGGTTTTTAATCGTGTTTCTCAGATACTCTCTAATACCCTTGTCATCAAACAAAGGTTTAATGAATCCGGGATTGCCTTTAAAGACCCCTTTCTTCTGAATATGATAATCAATGAGGCAAAAAGTTTTCTTAACAAACGTGAACTTCAGAAGCTTTAGGTACAAGAGAGACTGTCCGAGAATTCAATTTTTAAGAAATTATTAACAAGCTGGTTGGCGGGGAAATATCTGAAATTATTGCGGTTACAGAATTAGCTATCTGGTTAAATTCTGCCAATTCTCACATTCTCGGACAGCCTTTCAGAGACGATAGAAAGGTCTGATGCTTTATTTAAGTCTGAGCAGAGCGTAATTGCTTTCGTTGCCGAGGCGGGTAACTGTGGTGACCGCTACCTCATCAGGCACAGAGCTGCCGGGAATCGTCATAACCAGGGGGTTATTTTTCTCAGCAGGAATAATCTTTATCCCCCAATTGTTATCTTTCTTAGAGTAGTACACCCATTTTGAGACCTCAGAGCCGGGTGCGGGAGTTGCGCTCAGCACAACATCGCCATTCTGCTTATGTCTCACGTCAACGGTAGGTTTTCCGGGTTTTTTGTTATCCAGCCAGGGACAGGCTGGTACAAGTGCTGGCTGATTATACACGCTTTCTTTTATCTTCTGGCAGATACCCCCACGATTCTGTAGGAACGCCTTCATACTGAAGTGTACATTCCCGGTTGCGCCTTTTTGTTCACGAGTTGCCTTGACCTGATTCACAATCTCGCTTGCTGACCATTTGCTGGTAAAATTTCCTGGCCAGATATGCCTACCCTTTTTATTCTGTTCTACCCACCATTTAAGCAGGTCTTTATAGGGTTGCCCCGAGGAGGAAATCTTCCAGTATAGCTGCGGGGTAAAGTAATCTACCCAGCCTTTCTGGAGCCAGAGTCGTGCATCTGCATATAGTTCCTCATATTGGTCAAGTCCTGTGACACCTTCAGGGTAACCGGGTCGCCATATCCCAAAGGGACTGATTCCCACCTTCACCCAGGGTTTTTCGGCTTTAACAGATTTGTACAGGCGCTCAATAAATTTATTAACGTTATCCCGCCGCCAATCTGCCCGACTGAGTTTACCACCAGAGGCTTTGTATTTATTCCAGCTCGCATCATCTGGAAACTCAATGATATTGCCATTTTTGTCTCTTTCTTTATAAGGATAGAAGTAATCATCTAAATGCACTCCGTCCACATCATAACGTTTGACAACGTCCATAATGACATTTATTGAGTGGTCCTGCACGGCTTTCTCCCCCGGGTCAAGCCAGAGGTATCTCCCATATTTTTTTACCAGCTCAGGGTGGGTCTTACTGATATGGTTTGGTGCAATTGGGGATTTATCAGCGGGATGATGTGCCCGATACGGATTAAACCAGGCGTGCACCTCCAGACCGCGTTTATGTGCTTCTTTGATTATGAACTCCAGTGGGTCATAGTAAGGCTGTGGTGGCTTGCCCATTTGCCCGGTGAGAAATGCTGACCAGGGCTCATACTTTGAAGCATATAACGCATCGCACATTGGACGTACCTGAAAAATAATTGCATTCAGGTTTAATTCCACTGCTTTATCAAGTATGGCAATCAACTCGGCTTTCTGCCTGTCTGTGGACAAACCCTTTCTGGATGGCCAGTCAATATTGGCGACTGTAGCTACCCAGACACCGCGAAACTCCCTGGGTGCTCTTGGCAGTGCTCTCATAATCTTACTCTCACTCCCGCCTCTGGCAGAAATGAAGATGGATGTTAGCATTATTAAAAATATAACTCCAATTAAAATACTTTTTGTTCGCATTATTAACCTCCTTTGCCATATAGAGCTGTTTGTACATCCGATTTTAGTTAGACTAAAAACATCGCTGTTGTGGAGTCATTAATAAACCTCTCTATTCAAGCCATATTTTTGAGAAAAAATAATTGCTGTGCAGGTCATCTCAGCACCGAGCAACGACACCTATCACCTCCTTTGGATATTATATTAGAATTAAGTCTAAAAAGACAAAAAATATCTAAAATCCCTAAATTGATATTTGCAAGACATTTCTCTATCATTATCCTTAGACAAATAGAAAGGCAAAAATGCTGAGGAGTTTGGGTATAAAGGTGAACTTTACAAATGGAGAACAGAGATTAGTGTACAATGTTTTTGTTCGCGGGTATGATTAATTAAGGGGTCATTAAATAAATTCAGGGGCTCGGAGCAGATATTGGCGATGAAATCAGCCTTAGCGAGTTAGCAGAACAGTCCGGAGAAGCAAATAAACTTACATATTTAACAAATGAAATTCTACTGCTTTTATTTCTTTGCTATATTTCCTAAGGAAGTACTTGTATTTAGTCTGGTGCGTTTGCACCGGGTTTAATATAATTGGAAGAAAATACATTAGCTCTTTTAAGGGGGTTGTAAAAAGAAAATTGTATGAAAACTTTGTTTTTTTGTTGACTTGGACTGCCACCATATTTATCATTTTATTGTAATGTTTTTTTAATAATAATCGTAAGAGAAGGGAGGTAGATAAATGGCGACGAAAATCCGATTGGCTCGGTATGGACGTAGAAACCGAGCGTATTTCCGTGTAGTAGTAGCTGATTCCCGTAAGGCACGCGACGGTCGATTCATTGAGATATTAGGGTGTTATCAGCCGGTGGAGAACCCTCCTCGCATAGAAATAGATGAGGGACGTACATTAGATTGGCTAAAAAAAGGAGCTATTCCCACAGAGACTGTGCGTTCTTTACTGCGTAAGTGTGGGATTCTGAAGAAATTTCATAACATAAAGTATGGAAAGAAATCTGAGGTAACTCAAGCGTAAGCACAGGTGTTTGGTATAGATGTTCCAAATCGTAAGACAAAATCTTAAGGACGAGAAAATTCTTTTTAATAACTCAAACTCTTAAAGAAGGAGGAGAAGAACGATGGTACCGATGAAAGACCTGGTCACGTACATGGCTGAAGCCTTGGTCGACTATCCAGAGAAGGTACAGGTGAACGTCGTCGAGGGCGAGAACAGCGTGATTATGGAGTTGAAAGTTGCCCCCGAGGATGTGGGTAAAGTCATTGGTAAAGGTGGAGCAACCGCCAAGGCAATGCGCAAAATTCTTAGCGCTGCGGCTACTAAACTGAAAAAGAAATCACTGCTTCAGATTATTGAGTAATTGCTCTAAAGACGACTATCAACACGTACGAAAAAGTAATGTCCTGATTGGTCGTATCCTTCGTCCACACGGCACAAAAGGAGAAGTACGACTTTTGCTTCTTGGAATTGAGCCTGCTCAGCTTGAGCGCCTTGTGACGAAGGAATTTTTTTTATTACTCCCTGATAAAACGACCTATCTTCGGCTTTCCCTTGAGTCTGTTCGTTTTCACAAAGGAGTAGGACTCTTAAAATTTTCTGGTATTGACTCCATCAGTGATGCAGAAAAACTCCGGGAGGCTGAGGTATTTATTTCAGAAAACGACCGCCCTACACTCAACGAGGATGAGTATTATTACGACCAGCTTGTCGGACTCAAAGTGCTGGATGCTGAGTCCGGCGAAGAAATAGGAATAGTCTCTGCTATTGTCTACGGAAAGGGAAGCGAGAGTCTGGAACTTGAGCTCTCGGGAACACGTGTTCTTCTGCCCATTGT
>JAGHBZ010000086.1 GCA_021160705.1 Candidatus Sumerlaeota bacterium | reverse complement strand
TTTATGAAGTTTCAGGTGGCTATATCCAGCCTGACTTCGTTTAATTTTCCCTTTACTGCTTACTTTAAATCGCTTTTTTGCACCAGACTTTGTCTTTAATTTTGGCATTTTTGCCTCCCTTTTTATTTTACAAACACACTATTACACCTTCACTAAAAATAAAAACTACTCGCAGGAGTAATGTCCCCCATCCTTCTTGCTGGACTATGATTTCTTTCTGCTTAAGACGACACCATCAATGTGCGTTTCCTGTCGAGCAAGATGGTCAACCTGCGCTACATCTGAAAGGTCTGCAAGTATTTGCTCTATCAGTTTCTCACCAAGCTCTCTATGAGTTTTCTCGCGTCCCCTATACACCAGGGTGACCTTCACTTTATACCCATTAGCCAGAAACTCACGAATATGGCGGACTTTTGTCTCGTAATCGTGCTTATCAATAGCTGGACGGAATTTTATTTCCTTCAATTCGCTGTGCTGGCGTTTTTTCGCCTGACGCTGTTTGCGTTTCTGGGCATAAAGATACTTCTTAAAGTCTATAATCTTACACACGGGTGGATTGGCATCCGGTGCCACTTCTACAAGGTCGAGCCCTGATTCGCTTGCCAGTTTTTGTGCCTCCTGAATGGTGACTATACCCACCTGGTTTCCTTCGGCATCAATCAAACGAACCCGGGGCGACCGAATTTGATAGTTTACCCTTAATGGTCCCTTAATATCATTCACCTCCTTAATAAAAAATGCGAGAGACACTTTCTCTCGCACCCTGTGAATCTCTTCTGGTCATTTATTCTTTCTTCCAACCCGCAAGACTGCCTCTTCCACTCGCATTTGCCCGGCGTCTGTGGGTGAGAAGCGTACCATCCTTACTCAAATGATAGCGTGCCTCTTCTTTTAAAAAACTATGCAAATTGCTCACTACACTCTCAATTTACATATCTGTATTTTTTCCCCAATAAGTAGTAGTTAAAAAGACTAACCTCCACACACAGAATATCTTTCAATTTTTAATTTATATTTAAACCCTCTGACCCGCCAACATATCTGGAGTCTAAAATATAGAACTCCTATGTGTCATCTCATAAAAAATAACTAAATAAAAGTATCGTTATTTTACGGGAAAAAGTCAAGTCTTTTGTGTTTGGTAAAACTCGCACTCAATTCTCTCGGTCTTTAGAAACTCGCATTTGCTTTGTTAATGCATATCGTTAGGAGTAATTTCTCTTTCTGATTGAAGCGAAAGAGCCAATTACTCAAGAGTTATCCTTAAGACCTACTCCTGTTCTCCTGGATTCCTTATAAAATAAGGAGACCAGGAAGTCAGGGAATAGGAGTTAACCTGTGAAGGTCAGCTCTCACTTTCATATTTTAGAGATTTAGAGATTAGTGGTAGGCGATAAGGGTAATGACCCTTAATAAACCGACTAACCGTCTTAAACCGACCAAACCGACTAAACCGACCTAAACCGACTAAACGGACATAACGGACACAACTTTTTGGTTTTTCAGAATTCCTTAGCAGGAGGGTGTGGTAGAGCTGAAGGGGCTATCAAAGAACACTGTGTGGTTGCCAAATAATCGTTTTATGCAAAGATTCTATCTTTGCAACAGAGGAAAGTACATTCACTATTTCATTTCAATTTTCTGGAGCAAAAATTTTATACTCTCGGGAATCCTGAATACCCGGGTTAGTTCTCTCTTCTCAGACTCGCATACGCCTGTCGGTGCTCCTGTTCAAAGATTTCCGCCTCAGTTGCAATACGATAGATTTCTTCTCTCGGAATACCTTCAAGGATATGCCGGGCTGTCATAATGCCCATCTCCATTGAGTGGTCCATATTATTGTAACGATATAGTCCCTGCCTACCACAGGAGACCAGGTTCTCAAACCTGCTTAATATTGTGAAAGCTGTTCTGAGTTTCTCTTTGTAATCAAGTGTATAAATCGGGTATGCGTGCCGTGCATACGTGGAAAAATAATCAATCACCTTATCTCTGACGTGAAAACCCAGCTCGTCAAGACTATCCAGACATCTTTCAGCGGTCTCTTTATCAGTAGCCTGCCAGGTCTCATCGCCATAATTACAGGCAATCTCAAGGATGAGCGATGTCTTGCCTTCAGGAACATTGCCCGGATGCCAGTTCTTTGGTTCCTGGATTCTGAAAAAGTAATACTGGGGTTCAGGAATGTACAACCAGCAATTATCCGAGACCCGCTCCATATCAAGCATCAGATTTAAAAATCTAAGGGAACGGAACTCCATCTGTTCTGCCACATTACGCAACGTCTGTTCCAGAGGTGGGTACATAAAATTAATCAGCTCTGGCAGGGGAATCGTGGAGATAAAAAAGTCAGCTTCCTCCTGGTGCTCAGTGCCATTGTGCTCATAGACGACCGCATTGATACGGTTATCGGTATGCAAGTATTTTTTTACCCGCGCCCTGAGGAGAACTTTATTTTGCGGACTGGCATTCTGGATTTCTTCAGCCAGCCGTTCACAGATTACACCAATCCCACCTATCGGATAAAAGAACCTTGTCGCATACGTCTTCGGAGTATCGGCTTTTTTGCCCAGAAGTCGTAAGAATACATCCCACAGATTTGGTAATGAAATCCGCTGTGCTGCCCAGTCAGCTGAAATCTGCCCGGGTGAGCGCCCCCATAATTTCTCGGAGTAGGGTCCAAAATATATATTATACAAAGTCCGCCCAAACCGGTTCTTTACCCAGTCCTCAAGGCTCTCATCAGGTCGTCGCTTTATCTTTTGCACAATAGATGTAATTCCATAATCAAGCCCGCTCTGGAACGCTGTCAATGGATGCAGTTTCTTTATCAGGTCACCAAAATCAAGTGGATAGTGAAAGAATTTTCCTTTGAGGCGAATACTACTTTTTCGTGGACGAACTTCAAGTCGGTCGCCGAGCAGGGCTTGTACCTCTTCAGCAAGTGCTACGTTATGGGTAATAAACCTGTGTCCGCCGAGGTCAAAAGAAAATCCATTTCGCCGTACGGTCTTTGACAAACCACCAACCTGCGCATCAGCCTCCAGCACCACAACCGAGACGCCGTGTGTAGCGAGTTTCCAGCCCGCGGTTAAGCCTGCCGGACCCCCACCAAGGATTAATACTTTTTTTGCTCTACTACTCATATTCTAAAAACTAAAAAATTGTTTAATTCTTAAAATACCGATTGTAAAGTTATATTTTACTGGATTGCAATATTA
>JAGHBZ010000060.1 GCA_021160705.1 Candidatus Sumerlaeota bacterium | reverse complement strand
CTCAGGACTTGTTCTACTGCTCTGGAGTCATACTATGTTGACCATAATGCATATCCGCCTGATGGGTATAACGGTATTCCCGAGGGGAGTGACTGGTGGGGACTTAATTATTTAATTACTACACCTATTGCCTATCTCTCAAGCATTGATGCTATGACCGACCCGTTCAAGCAGACTGCTCCACCTAATTTTTATCGTTATATGAACTTTAAATTTACATATCTTGACCAGCGAAATCTTCCTTCTTACTATATGCGATATAAGAATGCACTGGGAGTATGGGCATTGTCCTCCTGGGGACCGGATAAGGTATTCGGACCGCCACAAGAAGGTCCCCTATGGGCAGAGGTGTACCGGTATGACCCAACTAATGGGACTGTCAGTCCGGGCGACATTATGCGGTGTCAAAAATATCCTGAGACACCTCTGTATAGTCCTAATGATTAAGGTAGGAGAAGGGTTAACATCAATTTACACGTCTTGAAGAGGCTCGTCCCTTAGGACGAGCTTTTTTTATCCCATATACTCTATCTTTATGTTCCTTGTATTGTGCTTCAGATATTAAATTAAACTACCCAGGGTATTAATTTTTAGTGAGAGGATTTGCGAGCAGATTTGAGTCTGCTGGTCTTTTTCACACGTGGGGGGACAAGGAGTTTTACTGCTTTTCTAATTACCACGAACTCGTAGTGTTTGTCGTCATCAATAGTGTAAGGCTCTCCATCTAACTGGAGAAACATCCTGTGAGAGGATTTGACTTCTACCCGCTCAACGAATGTGCGAGTAACGTCGGGAAGTAATTTTTCAAGTTGTCCCCGGGTGATTGCAAGTCCGGTAAAGTATTTAAAATAGTTACGAAGCCGATTATTTTTAAATAGATAAAGTTCCATCCGACTCCGATAAGGGAGTGCACGAAACATACGAAACCCCGCATAAATAGGCAAATTGCTGATAATCAGGCTATATGCGGTTTCAGTTTTCCCATCAGGGAAATAAGTAGCTTTGAATTGACAGAGGTCTTTAAGTTGAGTGAGTTGCCAGACCCCAGCAAGTCCAAACGCCACATTTCTTAATGCGCGTTTGATTTTAGGAGATACACGGTGAACAGTGGCGGCATCAAACCCAATACTGGCAAAACAAAGAAAATATCGGTCATTTACTCTGCCAAGGGTGAGCAGGCGTGGTCTGGCGTCTATAATAGCCTCGCAGGCTTTCACCGGGTTATTCGGCATACCGATAGTTTGAGCGAGTGCATTCACAGTGCCCAGTGGCAGTACACCCAGCACAAAGTTCTTCCCCATTGTTAGATTAAGTATAGAATTGACTGTCCCATCGCCGCCGCCGATAAGGATGGCATCAAATTTTTCCGCAGAAGCACGTTCAATCAGCTCAGCGGAATGCTGAATTGATTTGCTCAGATTGAACACACACTCCTTGCCTCTGCGTTCAAACACCCGTTGCATAGCTTTGAGGGTTCTTTGAGTGCTATGTTTACGGTCGCCGTAATTTATAATTGCAAAATAGCGCACCCCGACTACTCCCTTTTCTTGACATACTACTGGTAGCCGATTTAGGCTTCCATTATAATGAAATCCTTGAATAAGTAATGTTGCGAAAATCGGATAAAATTGTCAACCAGTGAATCACAGAGACCGACTCTACGAAGGGGTGTTCTCATTGCAATTGAAGGGATTGATGGTTCAGGCAAGTCCACCCAGGCACGGCTACTTGTAGATTATTTAACTCGCCGTGGATACGAGTCCGTCTATTTATTTGAGCCGACAGACGGGAAATATGGATGCCAGCTTCGTCAGCAGGCAAAATCCGGTAGGGTTACACCAGAGGAGGAGTTTCGTCTTTTCTTGCTTGACCGAAAGGAAGACGTGGAGAATAACATTCGTCCTGCACTGGAGCAGAATAAAATTGTAGTAATTGACCGATACTTTTATTCCTCAATGGCGTATCAGGGTGCACGTGGAATTGACCCTGAGCTGATTAGAACGGAGAATGAAAAGATTGCACCCCGGGCTGACCTCGTCATTTATCTTCGTGTACCACTGGAGAAAAGTAGTGAGCGCATACTCAAAAAACGTAACACCTCGCTTGACCAATTTGAGGGATTTGAGTATCAAAAAAAAGTTGCCAGCATCTATGAGGAGATGAATCGGCGTCTGCCAGAATTCAGGGCAGTTGATGCTTCTGGTGACATTCAGACGGTTCATAAGGAAATAACCAGAATAGTAGAAGAATTGCTCCACTGTTTTAAGTCAGGTTCTCAGGAGTGAGTGACACGGAAGTCCAAGGAACCCTTCCCGTTGGTTGTTAACCTTTTTTAAGGTGATTTAAACAAATAGGTACTTGAGATAAAACCTTTTCCACTCATTTGCGCCAATTAAAAAGCAACCCTCTAATAAATCATTTACAAGAAGAGTTTATGCAATGGTAAAATAATCTCTATACTATAATTTGAATTGGAAATGCAGGCTATTAATCTGACACTAATACTAAACCCTGAGCCCTAAAGGTTAGCAATGTTGCGAGTGAAAGAGCTGGTAAAGTATTTTCCAATCCGTCGGGGTTTGTTCTCCAGTGTAATAGGTTACGTGAAGGCAGTAGACGGAATAAGCTTTGAGTTGCGCCGTGGCGAGACGCTTGCTCTGGTCGGAGAGAGCGGGTGCGGAAAAACCACTGCAGGGCGAACCGTTATACAGCTTTTGCGACCAACATCCGGGGAGGTGTATCTTGACTCATCGCCAAATCTTGCGCGTCTCCCAGCACGAAAACTTTTTCCGTACCGACGTAAAATGCAGATAATCTTTCAGGACCCGTTCTCTTCGCTTAATCCACGAATGACAGTGGGCAACATCATAGCAGAGGCGTTGACAATTCATAAACTGGCAAAGGGCTCGGAGAAATGGGATAGAGTCGCAGAGATAATGAAGGCGGTGGGGTTAGACCCATCATATATGCGCCAGTTTCCGCACGAGTTCAGTGGGGGACAACGCCAGCGAATCGGTATAGCACGTGCACTTGCAGTGGAGCCGGAAATCATTATCGCTGATGAGCCGGTCTCTGCACTGGATGTCTCTATACAGGCACAGATAATTAATCTGTTAAAAGAACTCCAGCACCGATTTTCATTGTCATATATATTTATCTCTCACGATTTAAGTGTAGTGGGTTATTTAAGTCATAGGGTTGCGGTAATGTATCTTGGGAGGTTTGTTGAAATCGGTGAGAAGACCGCTATATTCAAAGAACCAAAACATCCTTATACAAAAGCGTTGTTATCTGCAGTGCCAGTGCCTGACCCGAAACGAAAAATCAAACGAATTATCCTGGAAGGAGATGTGCCCAGTCCGATAAATCCACCTTCAGGGTGTCATTTTCATCCGAGATGTCCAGCGAGATTTGAGCCCTGCGATAAAGAGTATCCACCGTTCTTTAATGTTGGTCCCAACCACAAAGTTGCCTGCTGGCTATACAAAAATGAGTAATTGAAATGATAAGAAGCAAAATAAGAAGACGCATTATATTGCTATTGCTCTTGTGGGTTATCTTATTTTTTTCATTCGTATTGTTGTATATATCCGAGCGAGGTGGTGAAGATTATACTAAAGACCTGGCTTCACTGATTCCGGGTGATAGTGTTCTCTATATCACAATAAACGACCTGGATGAGGTGATAAAGAGAGTAGCGCTTTCTACGTATGTGCAGAGATGGATTGAGAATGGTGCAGTGGATTTGGTGCTGGAGAAGAACAAGCGATGGGAAAAATGGCAAAAGAAAAAAAAGAAATATGCTTTTTTACTGCCCTATGATTCCGAGATAGAGTTTGTAAACCGCTGGATGGGAAAACAGGTGGTTGGTGCAATTGTTTATGCAGAGGGGTCAACTCGACCCGGGATTATCGTTGCCACTCGCACAAAAATTGGGTTTGAAGAAAAACTTGCCACTTTCGTGCTGGAACATTACCCGGAACTTGGACTCCAAAAAGAAAAGTATAAGGGAAAACAAATTGTCATTTATAAAGGGAAAAAAGAAAAAAGGGGATTTTGTTATACATTGTTTGGACGCACAGTAGTTCTAAGTCTACGCTCGCCATCGCCGGTCTACATAAGAAAAATCATAGACACTTATTATGCCGGAGAAGAGCACAGCCTCTCAGGAGTCAAAAGATTTAAGAAAGCGCTTGGAAATATAGAAACGGAGAGAAAAATATTATGCTATGCTGATGTTCAGAGGTTGCCTGAGTTATTTACGGCGTTCAGAAAAAAAATCAGAAACAAAGACATAAAAAGAAGAGAGGTTGCCGCTGCATTAACAAAAAATTACGATTATGGGACACTCATACTCAGCCTGGATAAGACCAGTCTCAGGTTAGAGATGCGGTTTTTCCCTAACAATGCATACAAAAGAACCATTCCAGCGACGTCGCCTGATTTTTCAAAGATAACACGTGTTATAAATATGATGCCCGTGGATAAAGATAGGAGTCTGGTGTGGTTTGTCAGTCAGCTTAATGCAGACCTGCTTCAAGCTATAGTAAAACTTTCAACTAAAGAAAAAGAAGAAGCGAGAAAATCCCGGGAGATAAGCAGGATAATGAAGCCTTTCTATACTTCTGGCACTACGAGTGGAAGTATGAGTATTGGTTTTTTTCTACAGGCACAGTTTGAGGGAGCACTTCAGCAGTATCCGGTGTTTTCAGGCGTGGTGGCGGAACTCCCAGCCAAGAGCTCAAATATAGATGAGTTGACATCTGCAAT
>JAGHBZ010000431.1 GCA_021160705.1 Candidatus Sumerlaeota bacterium | reverse complement strand
TGCTAAAAGGAGGATTTTCAATTATTTACACACCCCTGACAATCAAATTCTGCCCTCCAAACGCAAAATCTGGGTTAAAATCATTTATGTTGAGCAATTGGAGTTTTTATTCCTCAGTTAGGGGGAGGAATTAAGATAACATTAATTAACGAAACAAGTCAACAATAGAGAAGTATAGGAATGTTTGTATCCCAGAAATTAAAAGCGGGGCAACCAGGAGGGATATATGAGATAACCAAAGATGATTAATGAAGTGGTTAACTGCTACGGCGGACAATAAGGTCTGCAACGAGTCCGATGACCAGCACCTGCACTGCCGTTAGAACCAATACCGACACCGTGCCATCCATAATCCTTTCCATAAACAGCGCACTGATAATGAGCACCACCAGCCCCAGTAAAGCCAAGAAAAGGCTTAATGGAATGCAGAACTTAAGCGGGTTAAAATAAATGATTGTTCGGATTATCGTCAGAAGAATGTTTCTGGTATCGCTCAGGGGGCGTATCTTTGACCGACCCTTGCGTGAGAAATAATTTATCGGCAGGTATTTAACCATCATATCGCTTGATAGGTATGCCAGTGTGAGTGTCGCAGTCAGAGAGAATCCACGTGGCAGAAGATGCAGGAATTTCTCAACGTCCTTTTTGCGGAATGCTCGCAGTCCAGAATTGAGGTCAGGGATTTTCTGTTCCGCAAGATAATTGGCTATTTTCGTCAGCACATACTTTGCGGGCTGGCGAATAAGTGGTATATGTACCACCGAGCCAGTGCGAGCACCAACCACCATATCACATTCATCAAGGGCAGTGACCAGACGCGGGATTTCCTCCGGCGAATACGTGCCATCAGCGTCAATGATTACAATAACCTCACCTCTGGCGTGACGAATGCCGGTCTTTATTGCGGCGCCGTAACCCATATTGCTGGTATGTACTAATAATTGGTCAACCTGAGAACGTATCCTATCGTGAGGCAACCCATCCGTTGAACCATCATCAACCACTATGACCTCGTAGTCGGGGTGTTCGCCTTTCAGTGCGGTAACCTGCCCCAAGAACCGCTCTATGTTCTCTGACTCATTATAGACTGGAATAATTATGGAGACGGTCTTGTTCATTCTCTTTCAATGAGTTTCAATAATTCATCCAGGTGAAGCCTGGCGTTCCGACTGAATGAGGATTCAGACTTAATTCTATCATCGCCTTTTTGGCGCTGGCGTTTCAAGTGATAAAAATGCCTTTTCCAGTTAATTGCGCTCTCTGCAAGATGATAATATGCATCACAAAACGGCGTTAGTGCTGCCATCTGCTCCCTGCTCAAAGGAGACGGCTCCTCAAAATAAACACTCTCAAATGCCTCTATCAGCTCCGGGTCTTCCTTCAATGTCTCGTGATATATCTGCATCAGGTCTTTGGTCGGGCATCCGGGCTGAACTGTCTCTATATCTATCAGATAAAATCTATCTTCTTTCCCCGAGTAAATAATGTTCCCTGGATGGAGTTTATCGTGGATAAGGTGGAGTGAGGTATTGTCACGAATTATTCTCATCTGGTCAGATAACCATTTTGTTATCTTCAGGATATTACTCTTTTTCCCCTTGATACGTGCAAATCTGTTCAATCCTTTTATTCGGTTTGCTACTCGTTTCTTCATTTCCTGTACGAAATTATTGACAAAAAGTTGACCGAACTCTGCGTCGTCAGTAGGCACCAGATGCAGTGCCTTAATTGACCGAGCCAGTGTTTTTGCCCTGTCTGGTGTCATCTTCACCTCTAATCCAGACTCTCCTGAAATTAACTCTTCAGCAACAAAGATAACTCCATCTCGTTTGAACACTTTGCATACGTCCAGGATTCTCGGCACATAAACATTATGTTTTTTCAGAAACCTTCCAATTCTCATAATCCTTTCTACCCGACCTGCCTCTTTCCTTGAGTAAATTTTGACCACTATACCTGAGAAGTCGGCACCCTGTTCACGTGGCTCAACGAGCCTGACAACGGTCTTCACCCCACTGATGGGTATTGTTATGCGAGTATCTTTCTCGCTTAATCCCACCATAGGAAGCAGATACCGAAGTACATAGCTCCGAAACGCCTCCTCCACCTTTGCTACCGATACACCCATATCAATCTTTCTTTAAGAAAGTTTACCCCTTTACCTCAAAGTTTAGTTTTAAACTTCTGTTGGCGGTGTTTGAGGTAGAATCGGATACCGCTCTTCAGGTGCTCGAACGCCATTCGGTTGAGCCTGCCTGCACTGGAACGCTGAACATAATGGATTATAGAAGGGTGTGGAATGTACATAATCTTCCACCCTGCTTTTTTCGCCCGATAACACCAGTCAACGTCCTCAAACCCAAAATAAAATTTATCGTCAAATAAGCCGATTTGTTCAATGGTCTCCCGCCGCATTAAATAACACGCACCAGCCATCCAGTCGCATTCAAATGGCTCATCGTGGTTTTTGTCAAGCATCAGATGTGCTCTGTCCCAGGGGTTGTTCGGGAAAAGTTTGCCAAGTGGTGTCCGACGAATTATGATTGTCCAGAGCGTATAAAAGCGTTTTGCATTGTATTCAAGGGAACCATCAGGACGAAGCGTCTTTGCGCCAGCACCACCTACATCTGGATACTGGTCCATAAACTCTACCATCTTATCAAAGGCGTGATGCAGAACTATGGTGTCAGCATCAAGCATCAGGATGTAACGTCCCCGACTGTGGCGAATACCGACATTCCGCATCTCCGCTATGCCAAAGTGTGCGTGCTGTATCAGGGTCACCTTAGGGAATTTGTCCTGGATTAGAGCCTCCGTGCCGTCGCCACTGGGTTTATTGACAATGATAATCTCGTATGTGCACCTGAACTCCTTATCAAAAATGGATGGCAGACATCGTTCCAGATGATACCGCATCCGATAATTAATCATCACTACCGATAAATCCAACTCCACTGGATACAAAAAAATCTTCTGCTCACCCTGTTCAACCATAACACAATGAGCCTAAAATGTTCTGGTACGAGACGCAAGAAAGAAACAATCCCTAATATAAACAGCTCCCACCAGACTAAAATTTACATTTTTCGGGAATGCAATCCAATTAAACAAAAGTGGCGTATATCCATCCTTACGTATTGTTATTACGCTTAGATTTTCGTGATTTGGATTTTACTAAGGTCAGACTCACCGAGGTGGAGTTTATTAGCAGTTTGAAGCCAGCGTGGAGGTCGTCCCTCCTCAGCAAGGGATTTAAGTCCAGCGGATTTGCGTTTCTTTTCAATTATGTCTATACCCACTGCGTCAATGCTTACCGGGTCAAGCCCCACCAGCACGGTATCCGCTGCCCAACGATAATGGTCGTCACGCGCAGGACCGTTGTGGTATTGAGCCCAGAGTGCGTCGGCAATAATCAGACGCATACGTTGTCGGACCGGTCTTGATGCACTTAAATCCGCTACATAAGGGTCGCAATTATTGAAGTGATACTTGTTTGGATTGTGAATAATTCCAAAAAGATTTTTCATCCCGATGGAAGCTCCAGCAAGGTTATGGTCTTTGACAACGCCAATGTTTACCAGTGCAGTAGAACGCACAAATATGCGACTCAGACAACTCCCCACAGAACCGAGAGACGTAGGTTCAGACTCATAATTCCGCTCTGTTCCATAACACCGGACACCTTTACCAGAGCGATTTATCTTGAACCCCGCTCTTATCAGTTCGCGATTGAAGCGTTCCCAGATAATGATGTTTCGTTCAGGCACACCCGCCTGCAATAGACCATCCACAACCGCATACACAAGCTCAGGTGTTGAAGAAAGACCCTTACCCGCAAGGCAGTTGAGTTTCAAGCCAACAACATCTTTCGGAGAGAAAAGACTCTTCCATGCTTTAGCAGGAACATCTGTATTGGTAAGTCTCATCAACGCTCTATCAAGTTTCTGCTTCAGAAGTTCTTTATTGAATTTATCCGGGGCAAGACGCGCTTTCTTACAGTCAAGCATTATTACTTCAGAATTCTTCCGGACAGATGACTTTGCAGAGGATGGGGGTGGAGTATCAGTACCAGAACCATACGCAACCTTCACGGCATCCGTACCCAGTAATCCTACACCTGTAATGACACCCGCAATGCGCTTCAAAAACTCTCTGCGATTCATTTGCTTTTCCTAACTCCCAAGCATTACGTTTGAAGATTTATTCAGGTAACATTAAAACTACAAAATTTTATTCTTGCACAATATCAGTTATGAGT
>JAGHBZ010000025.1 GCA_021160705.1 Candidatus Sumerlaeota bacterium | reverse complement strand
GTTATATAAGGGTGAGAGAAAATCTCAGGGAGTGAAAAATTTTACTTGCAAAGATAGAGTAAAAAATAGTAATATCACTTTGTTACTTTTTTCACAAACTAAGAGAATGTCAAATCTAAAAATTGATGATGGGGAGTAAAGAAAATGGATAACCCTATAGTACTTGAAGAGAATCTCGACCTTGAATTTATTGACAAGGTATACAGTATACCTGGCGGGGAGAAGATAAAGGACTGTCTGCAATGTGGGAGTTGCAGTGGGTCGTGTCCAACGGCGCCGTTTATGGATTATTCACCCCGGCGGTTGTTTGCGATGATTCGAGCGGGAATGAAAAAGGAAGTCCTGGAGAGCACAACCATCTGGCTTTGCTCCTCGTGTTACACCTGTTATGTGCGTTGTCCCCAGGAGATACAAATCACAGATATTATGTATGCGCTCAAGCAAATTGCAATTGAGGAGGGAGTGAGCTCAAAGGGTTCTTCTGCACAGGAGATGGTAAAGATATTTGCCAGTCTGGTCGACAAATACGGACGTAACCATGAACCTCAGTTGATGACACGTTTTCTCTTAAAGACAAATCCACTCGGACTGCTGGATAATGCTATGATAGGACTTTCTCTTCTGAGGCATAAACGTATGCCGACTTTCCCACGTAAGATTAAAAATATTGCTCAACTTAAAAAAATTATTAAAAAAGCCGAAGAGATGGAGGGCTATTAATGGAACAGGAAAAAGTAAAACAGGAACGTGTTTATACGTTTTACCCTGGTTGTTCACTTGAGGCAACCGGAATGGGCTATAAGAAGTCTATGGATGCAGTAGCCGAGGAGTTGGAGATACAACTTATTGAATTAGAGGACTGGAATTGTTGTGGTGCCACGGCATATATGTCAGTCAGAGAGTTACCTTCTTTGGCTATTGCGAGCCGAAATCTGGCTATGGCTGAGCCCGCTGGACGGGATATTGTTACTCCGTGTAGTGCGTGTTATCTGGTCCTGAACAAGACCAATCGTTATTTGCAGGAGTCCCCGGAGATGAAAGACAAAATTAACGCAATCCTTGCCGAAGCCGGTCTGGAGTATCACGGAACTCTTAATGTGAGACATCTCTTTGAAGTCATAATTACTGATATTGGATTAGAGGAAATTCGCCAATCCGTACGTCAGGAGTTAAATGGTATGAAAGTCGCCTCCTACTATGGATGTCAGCTGGTTCGTCCTTATGGGTTGTACGAGAATAAAGAGATGCCACAAAAGATGGAGGAACTCGTGGAAATCCTGGGTGGAGAGGCTCTGGAGTATCCTATGAAGGTGAAATGTTGTGGTGCCTCGCTTATTGCCTCTGCACCTGATATTGCGCTGGTTTTAATACGAGACCTTCTCAAATGTGCGAAAGACATTGGTGCAGAGTGTATCATAACACCCTGTCCGCTTTGCCAGTTTAATCTGGATGTTTATCAGGACAAGGTCGCAAAGAAATTCAACGAGCATTATAGCATACCGATATTATATTTTACACAGCTTCTTGGGCTGGCACTTGGGGTTTCCCCAAGTCGTCTGGGATTTGAGCATTCAATAGTCCCTGTAGAGCCATTACTTGCGAGATATGGACTGACGGCACCTGTGAGGAGCTCTTAGCGCCTCAAGGTGTCCTGTCTCATTTTTAATAACAGGAGAGAACAATGGGAAACGGACAGCAACAACCAGACCCCACAAAAGAAGTAAGAATTGGCGTATACCTCTGCCATTGCGGGGCAAATATTGCGGGTGTGGTAGATATTAATTCGGTAAAAGAATTTGCAAAGACCCTACCATACGTGGTGGTGGTCAGAGACTATAAGTTTATGTGTTCTGAGCCCGGACAGGAGTTGATAAAAACAGATATTAAAGAGTTGGGGCTGACGCGAGTAGTAGTTGCAGCCTGTTCTCCGCTTATGCATGAGCCGACATTTCGCGCTGCGGTAGAGGAGGCAGGGCTCAATCGGTATCTATTTCAGCAGGCGAATGTGCGTGAGCACTGCTCCTGGGTCACTGAGGACCCGGATAAGGCTACTGAAAAAGCCAAATCCACTTTGAGTGCAGCGGTTCATAAAGCCATTTATCTGGAGCCTCTGGAGACGACGTGGGTGGATATTAATCCTAACACACTGGTTGTTGGTGGTGGGATTGCAGGAATTCAGGCGGCACTGGACATTGCCGAGGCTGGAAATAAAGTCTATCTTGTAGAACGAGAACCTTCCATTGGGGGGCATATGGCTGAGTTTGATAAGACGTTTCCTACCCTTGATTGTGCTGCCTGTATACTTACCCCGAAGATGGTCGCTGTGGGTAAGAACAAGAACATAGAACTCTTCACTTATAGTGAAGTCAAGGAGGTTTCTGGTTATATAGGTAATTTTGAGGTAACAATTCTGAAGAAGGCGCGCTATGTTGACGTGGAAAAATGTACAGGTTGTGGAGCGTGCTGGAGTGAATGTCCGACATCTGTCACACCCAGCAAGCGGATTATCAAAATCGGAGAAAAAGTTATTAAAACTGCGGTATGAACATTAATAAAGATGCAAAAAATCTGACTAAAGAGAGTAGTGCTTCTACTCGTCGCTCTTTAACATTACGAGAGGTAAAAGATATACTTCAATGCAAGGTTTTATCTGGCGAAGACAAGTTAGATATGAGTGTGGACGTAGCCTGTGGAGCAGACCTGATGAGCGACGTTCTGGCGTTTATAAAGCCTAATGCCTTATTGCTGACCGGACTGACTAACGCACAGGTGATTAGAACCGCTGAGATGGTTGATATAAAAGCCATAGTGTTCGTGCGTGGTAAACAACCTACCGCTGAAGCCCTTGAACTGGCTAAAGAAAAACGCATTCCTTTGTTGAGCACTAAATTTCTTATGTATGAATCTTGTGGTCAATTATATAAAGCAGGTTTGCCCGGAGGCTCGGAGCTGGATAAACCAACATAATGAATGATGAGGTATTATATCGAAAGCGGTTTGATATTCAAGGGAGAGACTTTTCCAACGCTGGGAATGTGTCCAGTCAGGTAAAAGCCGTGTTGAAAGAAATTGGGATTGAGGCGTATGTTATTCGGCGTACTGCTATAGCTGCGTATGAAGGTGAAATGAATATTGTGATGTATGCAGATAAAGGAGAACTTGAGTTTTTAATTGACCGGGAGAAGATTCAGCTCATTTTTACTGACCAGGGGCCTGGCATTGAAGATATTAATCTGGCAATGCAGCCGGGATACTCTACCGCTCCACCAGAGATGCAGGAGATGGGATTTGGTGCAGGAATGGGTCTACCGAATATTATAAAGAATGCTGATAAGTTCGAGATTCAATCAGAAGTGGGCAAAGGTACGACATTACACGTTATTATTTATCATAGTAAACATCCTGAGTAAGCCGAGCTCTTATTTAGCGTAGTAAGGATGTATAACAAAATATGGCGATGAAAAAAGAAAAATTCTTACCAGTTCAGATTGATAAGGAGAAGTGTTCCGGGCATATGGAGTGTATGCGAATCTGTCCTTCTGAAGCGATTCGTGTTCGGAATGGCAAAGCATACATTCTGGAGGAGAAATGTATAGGATGCGGAGAATGTATAAAGGTCTGTCCAGAAGGTGCGATTACCCCCCTTACCGGTTCATTTTCAGATTTCTCGCAGTTTAAGTACACTATTGCGGTACCATCACCATCGTTATATGGGCAATTTCATCACGACATTGAACCTCCCGTACTGCTTGAGGCTTTAAAAAGGATAGGATTTGACGATGCTCAGGACGTTGCCGGTGCGTGTGAAGCGGTGACCATTGCCATTCAGGAATTACTGAGTGAATATCGTGGACCGTTGCCGTTAATTGGTGCTTTTTGTCCAGCGGTAGTCAGACTGATACAATTCAAGTATCCAGACCTTGCAGAATTGTTGATACCTATTGATTCACCAATGGAAATTGCAGCTCGTGAAGCTAAACGACGTGTTGTAGAGGAGAAAGGGCTTAAAGAGGAGGAGATTGGCGCAATATATATCACCCCCTGTCCAGCGAAAATGACCGCTATCTTTGAAAGTCCAAGAAAAGAGAAATCATATCTTGACGGTGTGATTTCTATTGCAGACCTCTATAATTCTTTGCTCTCAGCGATAACGGAGATTAGCAAAGAGGGAATGACCAAAGAGAAAAAATGGGACTGTGGGATTGGTCTCAGCTGGGCAATTATGGGTGGACAGACCCAGGCTCTGGAGGCGGAGTATGCCCTGGCTGTAGGTGGTATGCCTGATGTGGTTAAGATATTTGAGGATATTGAGAGTGGCAAGTTACGTGATATTCAGTATGTGGAATGCCACAGCTGTCATCAAGGGTGTGTATCCGGCTCATTGACAGTGGATAATCCATATGTGGCGCGCAGTAAGATAATTCGTCTGATGGAAAAATATGGAAAGTCGTTCTGCAACAAGGTGGAGGAGGTAAAAGAACTCTATAAAAAGGGTTATTTCAAGCTCTTTGAGGAATTACCTTTGATGCCTTTACAACCACTGGATACGGATATTAGTAAAGCTATTGCCAAGATGCGTCAGAAGGAACAGATTCTGGAGGGATTACCAAAGATAAATTGCGGTGCCTGCGGTGCTCCAAATTGCCGTGCCCTTGCCGAAGACGTTGTACTTGGACGGGCTAAAATTACAGATTGTGTGTTTCAGGCGCATTTAGAATTACGTCATTTAGCTAGCAGGATTATGGAGCTGGCAGACCGTTACTCCAGAAGCCCTGTAAAGGAGTGAACAATGGGAACCATAGTGCTGAAAGAAATAGTGGATAACCTCGGACTTGAGGTGAAGACCTGTGCAGAAAAACTTGAAACTACAAAGGTCTCAGGTGGTTATGTGAGCGACCTTATGAGTGACGTAATTGCGAACAGTAAAGAAGGAGACCTCTGGGTGACCATCCAGGCACATCAGAATATCGTTGCAATTGCCACACTCCGAGAGCTGTCAGGGGTTATTATAGCCAATGGCAAACAGCCGGAGTCTGAGACTCTTGAGCACGCTACACAGGAGAACGTGCCGATATTATTGAGCAATTTAACGAGCTTTGAAGTCGTGGGAAGATTATACCAGATGGGGTTGAGAAGTTCTTAGGTAAATCTGAAATTCAAAAGTTAGATAGGATGAGTGAGCTGGGTGAAGTTTTAGTTGGGAATTATGAGTTTTTGGGAAAGGAACAGATGA
This sequence comes from Candidatus Sumerlaeota bacterium, assembly GCA_021160705.1. Taxonomy (GTDB): domain Bacteria; phylum Sumerlaeota; class Sumerlaeia; order MWCT01; family JAGHBZ01; genus JAGHBZ01. The sequence continues at coordinate 5,370 of JAGHBZ010000025.1, read as the reverse complement.
AGTTAAAGTATAGTTTATTTTATATCTTACATTTTATACTTTGCATTTTGCATTAAAGAGATATAAAGCGGATTTACATTTGCACACGTGTCTGTCGCCGTGTGCAGATATCTGGAATACTCCAAAACGGCTCATTGAAAAAGCAAGAGAACAGGGGATTCATATTATCGGTATCTCAGACCATAACGCTGCGGAGAATGTTGCCCCTGCACTTAGATATGCAGAGAAATATGGTTCCGGTGAGATTACTGTCATCCCGGGAATGGAGATAACCACCGCTGAGGAAATTCATATACTCGGACTCTTTGGCGACCTGGAGCAGGTGCTGGAGATGCAGTCCTTTGTGTATGCCCGATTAAGCGGGAAAAATGAACCGGAGGTCTTCGGTGAGCAGATAATTGTCAATGAGGATGAAGAGGTGTTAGGGTTTAATGAGCATCTGCTGAGTGGTGCTATCAGTGCTTCACTGGAGGAGGTAATTGAGCGAATACATTCGCTTGGCGGGGTGGCGATTGCTGCACACGTTGATAGACCGAGTTTTAGCGTGATAAGTCAGCTGGGGTTTATTCCGGAGAGCGCGAGATTTGATGCAGTGGAGCTCTCGTCATCAATTACCCTTAAAGAAGCCAGACGCCGATTCCCTGAGATTGCCCGGTATTCTGTTATCTCCTCATCAGATGCTCATTACTTACACTGGATAGGCAATGCGACAACGGAGTTTCTCCTTGCTCAGCCAGGACTGGATGAGATTGTGCTTGCACTTAAACAAAAAGATGGACGTCGTATTCTGATGGAGTGAAAAAAGATGGAAGACCTCTCACTCCACATACTGGACATCGCAGAGAATGCTATAGCAGCCGGGGCGCAAAATATAACAATCTCTCTGGAGGAGAACGAGGCAAACAACTCGCTGATATTGCAGCTCCGTGATGACGGCAAAGGGATGGACGAATATACCCGGAGAAAATCCCTTGACCCATTTTTTACGACAAAACAGGAGAAAAAAATAGGGTTAGGACTCCCTTTATTGGCTCAAGCTTGCCGTGAGGTTGAAGGCAGTCTGGAGATTGATTCTGAACCGGGCAAGGGCACTACTGTGACGGCGAGAATGAAATTAAATCATATTGACCGCAAACCCTTGGGCGACATTGGAAGCACCGTGATGACATTAATTAGTGGAAACCCAAAAATAAATATTAAGTTTAGATATAAACACAATGAGCAAAATTTTGAATTGGATACCAGAGATATTAAGTCTCAATTTGGAGAGGAAGCATTGAGTTTACCAGAGGTCTTGATTTCTATAAGAGACAATATAAACAAAGCCACAGTTAATCTTCCCCATTAAAGGAGGACACAAAGATGAGTGAGCAATTAGTCGTGGATGAAGAAAAAATTCAGGAAATACTCCACAGGTGGGAAACAAGTCCCAGATTCCTTGTTGAAATTCTTCAGGATATTCAGGAGGAGTATCATTATTTACCCCGGGAAATTCTTATAGAAGTATCCAGGCAGTTAAATGTTCCTCTAAGTAGAATCTACCATATAGCGACATTTTTTAAGGCTTTTACGCTGGAGCCCCGTGGAAAACATTTAATCAATGTATGTATGGGTACAGCCTGCCAAGTCAAAGGTGCACCGAGAATCATAGATGCAGTAGAACGAGAACTGGCGATTAAACCAGGGGAAACGACCAAAGATAGAAAGTTTACGTTGGAGACAGTACGATGTCTTGGCTGTTGTGGACTGGCACCAGTGGTCACAGTAGATGGTGAAGTCTATGGTCAGGTGACTCCTGCAAAAGTTTCAAAAATCTTGAAAAAATATGATTAATCAAAGGGGGTATCAATTATGGGTAAATTGACAATTCAAGAGCTGGAAAAATTAAGGGAGAAGGCCAGAGAGCAACTTAAGCTGAGGACTACCGGGGAGACTCGTGGGAAAATAATAGTACATATGGGCACGTGTGGTATTTCCGCTGGTGCACGGGACGTGCTCTCCGCATTACTGGAGGCTATTGAGAAAAAAGGTATCAAAGATATTATTGTGACCACATCAGGGTGTGCCGGGATGTGTAGCCGTGAACCAATGGCGACTGTAGAATTGGCTGGACAACCACCAGTAAAATATGTTGACCTTGATAAAGATAAAATTGTCCGTATTCTTGAGGAGCACGTGATTGGTGGTAAGATAGTAAAAGAATATGCATTAGGTATAGGTAGCGAACGAGTGGGTTAACTCACATTAGTCTGGATAATGACAAAAGATTTAAAGCAAATAATAATTTCACTCAAGGAGGGCAAAAAATGCCATATAGGTTAAATCTGATGATATGCACTGGCACAGCATGTGTATCTAATAGAGCATTTGATATTATTGAAGCGCTGGAGAAGGAGATTAAAAAACATAACCTGGATGCAGAAGTCGCAATAGTCCCTACAGGCTGTAATGGGTTCTGCGCTCAGGGTCCCATAGTTGTGGTTCAACCGGATGGTATCTTTTATCAACGACTAACCACAAAGGATATTCCTTATCTGGTAGAAGAGCATTTCCTTAAAGGCAGACCGGTTCAGAAATTTATGTACAGACCCCCTGAGAGAAAAGAGCCGATTCCTGTTATGTCGGAAATACCGTTCTTTAAAGACCAGATGCTGATTGCTCTGCGGAATAGAGGATTGATAAACCCGGAGAATATTGATGATTACATAGCGCGTGACGGGTATAAAGCACTGGCGAAGGTATTGACATCAATGACACCAGAACAGGTGATTCAGGAGATAACTGCTTCGGGTCTGCGTGGTCGTGGTGGTGGCGGTTTTCCTACAGGGATTAAATGGAAATACTGTCGTCAGGCACCAGGAAAAGAACACTATGTTATTTGTAATGCTGATGAGGGTGACCCGGGTGCTTTTATGGATAGAAGTATTATTGAAGGTGACCCGCACTCTGTACTTGAAGGTATGGCAATAGCCGCTTACGCAGTGGGCGCAAAACAGGGTTACATTTATGTGCGAATGGAGTATCCATTGGCAGTTAAACGGTTTAAGCTGGCAATCCAGCAGGCACGAGATTATGGGTTACTTGGGAAAGATATTTTGGGGTGTGGATTTGACTTTGATGTAGAGGTACGTCGCGGTGCAGGTGCGTTTGTTTGTGGAGAATCTACCGCATTAATGGCTTCTTTGGAGGGCAAGGTCGGAGAACCTCGTGCAAAATATATCCACACTGTTGAGGCTGGATTGTGGATGCAACCGACCGTACTAAATAATGTGGAGACCCTTGCTAATGTACCTGTGATTATTCTTAAAGGAGCTAAATGGTTTAGCTCTATTGGCACCGGAGATGTATCAGAAAACCCCTGGGGCGGAAGCACTGGAACCAAAGTGTTTTCTCTCGCAGGTAAGGTCAATAACACTGGACTCGTTGAAGTCCCTATGGGGATTTCGTTGAGAGATATTGTATTTAAAATCGGAGGTGGTATACCGAAGGGGAAGAAATTCAAAGCAGTTCAGACCGGTGGTCCTTCAGGTGGATTTATTCCAGAGAGTTTGCTTGATTTACCAGTGGATTTTGATGCACTTACTGAGGCTGGCTCAATGATGGGTTCTGGTGGTATGGTGGTCATTGATGAAGACGATTGTATAGTTGATATGGCTCGATATTTCATTGATTTCCTGAAAGGCGAGTCCTGTGGCAAATGTACTCCCTGTCGTGAGGGTCTTAGGGCAATGTCCGAGATTCTTAATCGTATCTGTGAAGGTAAAGGACAGGAGGATGATATAGATAAACTGGAGGAGCTGGGGCGTACTATGGTGGATTGCTCTTTATGTGCCTTAGGGGGCTCGGCGCCTAATCCAGTCCTGAGCACATTGCGATATTTCCGTGAAGAATACGAGGAGCATATCAAACAGCGCAAATGCCGTGCTGGGGTATGCCGGGCACTGATTACATTTACCATTGACCCGGAGAAATGTACCGGGTGTCGGGTATGCGCAATGCAATGTCCTCAGCAGTGTATTAGTGGCGAAGCCAAAAAACCTCATAGAATTGACCAGAGTCGGTGTATAAAATGTGGCGTCTGCTATGATGTATGTAAATTTGATGCTGTGATTAGAAAATAAATTAATTATTCCAAAATCTTAAGGAGTTAAAAAATGAACGAAGAAAAACCAAGAAAAATTAAAGTTACTATTGACGGACAGGAGATAGAAGTAGAACGAGGTACGACCATCCTCAACGCCGCTAGAGAACTGGGAATTGAGATACCTACGCTGTGTTATAATCCGCTGGTTGAGGCGTATGCCTCCTGCCGAATCTGCTCTGTAGAGGTGGTGAGAGGCAAACGTCACCGTATAGTTACTGCGTGTAATTATCCATTAGAACAGGATGGGCTTCAGGTCTATACCAATAATGAACGTGTACGTAGAAACAGAGCAATGATTATTGAGCTGTTGTTAGCAAGATGTCCTGATGTGCCTGTACTTCAAGAGCTGGCTCGCCAATATGGAGTGGAAGAATCTCGGTTCGGCAAAGGAGATGAGAAGTGTATCCTTTGTGGTCTATGTGTGAGGGTCTGCGAAGAAATAGTCGGAGTATGTGCTATAAATTTCGCTTTTAGTGGGACAGAACGTATTGTCACGACTCCCTTTGATGAGGAGTCAGATGTATGCATTGCCTGTGGTGCCTGTGCTTATGTATGTCCGACTGGTGCAATTACGCTTGAGGACTTCAAACAAAGAGAAGTGATTCATAATGAAATATTCCTTGGACCCGCAACCGCCATCCGTGTTCCCACTCTGCAGGCAGTACCCAATGCCCCTGTGATTGATACCGAGCATTGCATACATTTTCAAACTGGTGGATGTGGACATTGTTCTGAGGTCTGTGAGGCAGAGGCAATCAATTATGATATGCAGGACGAAGAAGTGAAAGTGGACGTGGGGAATATTATTATAACCACTGGCTATGACCAGTTTGACCCAAGTGTAATAGAACAGTATGGCTATGGACGTTACGACAATGTGCTCACTGCACTTGAATTTGAACGGATGAACTGTGCAGCTGGCTCTACTGGTGGACGCATCCTTCTCGCTAATGGTAAAGAACCTAAATCCGTGGGCATTATTCATTGTGTTGGTAGCCGAGACAAAAACTACCACGAGTATTGTTCCAGAGTCTGTTGTATGTATGCGCTCAAGTATGGACATCTGATTAAAGAAAAGACCAATGCAGAGGTGTATAATTTCTATATTGACCTCAGGTGTTTTGGCAAAGGGTATGAGGAATTCTACCATCGTTTGTTAGAAGAAGGGGTGCGATTTATTCGGGGCAAGGCGGCTGAAATCACGGATTATCCAGTTACCCCTGCGG
>JAGHBZ010000419.1 GCA_021160705.1 Candidatus Sumerlaeota bacterium | reverse complement strand
CATAAATACAGACACCCTCATTGGAGTCGCCCGTGTATATGTTATGGAAAGTATTATTTTGAATAGTTATATTAGCATTTGAATTATTCACCGTAACTCCTACCCTTGGTAAAGACTCAGCAATATCCACAAATAAATTATTAATCACCTTAATATCAGCGTTTTTCACCTGAGTAGGAGTCCCGCTATCATAAGCTGGATGGGAACCTAAAAAGACTCCTCCAGTTTTGCAATCTCTGAAAATTGAGTTTCTTATCTCAATGTTTGACGACTCCCCATCAGGAGTGGAATTGTAAATGACAATACCAGTATCAGCATAGCGAAATTTTGCATGCTCGATTAGACAATCTCCTTTGCCTCGATACAGAATAGCGTTTTCATAGTCACCAGAAGGAATCCCATCAGTATCCATCCCGACGGAATCGTCAAATGCAGAGGTGAATAACACGTAATTATATTGTTCACCTGCAACTATACAGTCTATTGAGCTATCATTTGCAATTTCTATATAGGCATTAGCCCCAAATTTAATGATACTTCCCGCTTCAAGTACAACTTTATGAGCAAAAGAATCAACAGAAAAAGATGAGTCATTAAACACTAAAGGTGTATTTATCAAATACGTATTTCCACTGTTAAAGTAATACACTCCTTCCTTGTATCTTAGGTCAGATGTTGAATTTACGACCTGAGGATTTGCCAATCGCAAGTCATATTGGATTTCATAAAAAGGAGATTCATTTCCGAATTTATCTTTAAACTTCGCTTTTATCTTTTTAAGCCCATCAAGACCATTTAATTCTATGTTCTCTATCTTTGAGTTCGGCGGTATCGTTATCCACTGGAAAGTTTGTTCATCATCAATAACGTCTCCAGCGATATATATTTGAGCCTCATTCGGATCAGCTATATCAATATTTAAAGTAATTAACATATCAGAGGGATTACCATCATCCGCTATTTCAATAGATGCTTTGTGGCGGTGGGTGGTGAGGTTGCCGTATGTGACGGCGTTATCGTCCTGACGGTAATTCCATATCGCTACGACTCCATCCGGCGAGAACCGTCGGCTGATGCTGAGTGTATCTTTCAGCATTGACGAACAGGTCAGACGATATGGTCCGTCCTGCCAGTATGTTGTGCTTCCTGCAGACTGAAGCTTCATCAGGAGGTCTTCACTCTCTACCTCCTTGGTTTGTTCAACTGCGGTTGTAACCACCCTGCCATAAATCCCATAAATCTTATCCCCTGTGCTATTAACTCCGAGTACCGGTCCAGCCCACGACGCCTTACCTTCTGAGTCAAGACTCAGGTCAGTCTCAGTTTTATCCGTGGAGTTTATGGAACGCCGAATAACCTTTGCCTTCATATGATATGGAAAATCACCAGAATAAGTATACTTCCGATACGCCCCCCAGACCTGCCCCGAAGTATCAGAGACAATTGAGGAGGCATAATCAATAGGCCAGATATTCGTAGGATGGTCATCAGTCCAGAGTTCCTCATCCTGCCATTGCCCTCCAACATACTGACGCGCATAAACATCCTGCGAGTCGTCCGTGCCCTGGATATATCTGGTAAAGATTGCCCAGATTTGTCCATCCTGTGCCAGTGTCCAGTAGTTACGATTTTCGTCGTAAACATCATCAGCAAGTAGCGACTCCTCGGTCCAGCTACTGCCTTCTAATTTACGGTAGTATACATTATCCAGCGATGATTCCGTTTTTGTATAGGCGACATAAAAATTTGAGCCATTATATAGCATCTGTAGATTATAGATATACCCCGAGAACGGCGGGAAAGAAGAATCAAGATTTTCCCAGCTCCCGGTTGAGTAGGAACCCACGCCGTCTGTTATATTAAATCGCAGGAAATGGACATCAAACGCTGAACCGGATAGCATCTCACAGATTGCCAGGTATATGTATTTGTTCCCTGACTCCTCTATGGAAATTGCGTCATAAGGAGCGAAAGAGGTGTCTTGCGCACTGTTTTTTATGATTGCCTCAGTCCAGCCTGAATTATAATATTTCGCCCTTATCCCGGAACGTGGAAAATTGTCATAGTATCTATAAAACACCCAGGGAACCTGATTCTCATCAATCAATGTTACCGGTCTATCATTGCCAAAATGATTATTATCCACATCACAAAAAGTCTCACACTTAGAGATTGTTGGTGGAAGAACGTCCACAGTATAAACCGTGGCTGTCTTCTCCACTGATTGGTTACCATTATCATAAGTGACCTTAAGAGTGATGGTGTCCTGAACTATCCGGCTGGAGTTGCAGGCATTTGTATTAGACATATACACCTGGATAAAATCATTTATTGATGACCAGCTGCCATTATCAGTAGTGGTATACCACGTTATCCCACCTTCGTCGTATTCTCCTTCAATGGTAGCAATGAGTACTACCTGGGTGCCCGGCTCACTTACAGCGTCGTTCAAGGTAATCTGGGGTGCAGGGGGGTCCTGAGCTGCCAGACTGTTCATTGCTAATAAGAGAAAAAAAGGTATTAATAGAATTGTCTTTCTCATTTTAGTCCCTCCGTTTTATTAATTTTCTGCCATAAGAAGGGGAAATGCCTTATAAGATAAGTTTTAGCTTTTTTACCTTCTTTAGTGTTTCTATAAGTCTTGTAGACCTCTTCAAAAATTGCCCCGGCACGAGCAAAGTTCTTTTCTTCTAAATCTGTCCGGGCTAAAAAAAGCAATGCCTGACCACGAAGATTTTTCCCTGGCCAATTATCAGCGTCGGTGTAGTTGTCGAGAACTTTTTGAAACTCCTGTCTGGCTTGCTGGTATTCTTTTTTAACAAAATGTATCGCCCCTAAATAAAGCTGTGCCATCATTGCTGGACGCCGAATCCCTGAATAATGCTGAAGCAATTCGCTCATTACTGCGTAGCTTTCATCATATTTGTATTGCAGATAAAGCGCCTCGCCTTTCATAACCATAGCAGTTGCGGAGGTTTCGGAAGTAGCATTGTCAGCCGAGAGGATGCGGTTGCATTCGTGGATGCAGTCGTCCAGGGAGCCGCAGCCGGAGCGGGCAAGCTCCATATATAGTCCGGCGAGCTCAAGGTGTATGTTCGGGTCAAATGCTGTGCGGTCGCTGACCTCTGCACACTCCCGATATGCCTGAAGCGCCTTTACCCGGTCTTTGCTGGCGTGGTACATTTTGGCGCATCTGAGCATTGCCTCCAGTCGCACCTCGTCACCTGCAGTAACCTCGCCTCGTGCCACCCTCTCAAATTCTCTTAATGCAGATTCTCTGTCTTTGTTTTTTAATTTTAGATAGCCAATTCGCAGTGTGGCTTCGCCTGCCTCCTGGCGCCGGGGATAGCTCTGACGCACTTCATTAAACCTCTGCTCCGCAGATGCATATTTACCCTCGCTCATATCCCAGTACCCCAGATGAAGTTTTACCCGGGGGACTTTGCTACTGTTTGGGAATCGCTGGAGAAATGTGGTCAGGGCTGAGCGAGCCTTTTCTGCCTCCGATTTGCGCGAATAGGAGAAGGCTTTATTAAACAGGTCATCTTCGCTCAGGGTATTGTTGTTCGCATTGAGAATAGCCTCGGTGACCACAGGTCGCTGGTATTTGAGTGTTGAGAGTTCCGTGCCGAGGAGATGATTTGTGGTGATGGGTTTCCATTGTTTTTTAACCGCATCGCCAAAGAGCAGGTCTACCTTCAGGTTTTGCGCTGATAGGCTCGCAAGCGGAGCTGACAGAGACGTGAGTTCTTCTTTTGTGATGAATGCGTCCGGAAACGCGCCTTTGCGCATTGCGGTCTTGAAATACAGGGCGTCTGAATAAGTGGCAAACTCACCAACTCTGACCTTCCACCAATCGCCTTTCTGTCTGACCACCACCGGGGAGTAACCCTGCGAACTTAACTGCTGTGCATACTCATTGGCTTGCGTCTGACTCTTAGAGGCAAAGACCTGTATCCGATAAACCTTGGTGCTCTCTTGAGCCGAACAATGAAAACTAATTAATAGACATACCAATACAATCATCATTATACGCACTGATGGTCTCATAGCTGATTACCTCCTGATAAAAAAAGTATAAAAAGGAGCTGTAAAAAATGGGAAAAATTCAGGTTGTGAAGAGATGGCGTGAGGAGATTCAAGGTGAGAGGATGGCGTTTCGGGAAAGAAGGCAGGCAGGAATAATAGGGGAATTCGGTATTTGCAGAACATACCCCCCCCGACTATACAGGTACGGAGAAATAGGCAAACGCTTGAGAAAATCTGAACTGTTCGAACGTCTACCGGTGGTAGAACATTGCACGAGGATTGGCGACATTCCCCTGCGTTCTCTTCCCCTCAACTCACTCATCTCCTGCCAGCGAGACTTCTTTACATAAATAATTATGACCTTAGATTCTAAAAATTTCCTTTACTGCTGTCAAGCTAAAAAACAAGTATCTTATAAATTTTTCTATCTATCTCATTTACGGTACTTGTGATACAAAAATTGAAAGAAGCACTTTAGACCTCACCTTAGCTCAAATTTTAGTATGAATCAGCAATGGGGAAAACAAGGAAGAATGGCGATAACTCCTGGACTGGGTTAAGTAGACTGTATCTTCCGGGGGTTAGCGAGGTTTATAGTGTTTGAACACAATATCATTCAGGCGGACATTAAATTTTTCAGCAATCATCGGGCATTTTGCACGTAGAATGAAAAATACCCTGCCGTCGGTAATCTCATCAAGTGTCTCAAAATTACCCTGCCCTTTGGAGATGATGATGTCGCTCCTGTTGATGAGATGCTTCAGTTTGTCATTAATCTGTGAGAGTGGGATACCAATAGCGGCTACCCCTGTGTCGACCACCCTCGCGACCCGGTCAAGCCCGACAAACTCAGCATCTTCTCTGGTGGCGTCATTAAGAATTGCCCCGCCACGCACACAGGCAATAATCTCTATCTCCGGACGTTCCTGTTTCATCTGTTCAATGAAGATTCGGTCAAATACAATTTCCCCTGCGTTATCACAGGCATAAAAGAGCAGACTGGCACGGTCAAACATCCTGCGGAATTCATCAAAATCATCCACCGCCATTGGCAATTGCATACCTGCATTAAGTTCTTCAACGATGTTATGGTCGCGCCGAATTCCACAATCTATGATGTTGCCTACAACGGCTAACTTTGCAGCGGTGTGCAGTTTATTTTGGGATTCATTGACCATTCGCCGCATCTCTGGCAAAAGCCCCAGTGCTGTTTCGTTCTGTTGACGTTTTATATCCTTGTATGGGTCAGGATTTCCGGTCATCTTATACACCAGATGATATAACTCAGAAGATAAATCAGCGGGCGAGCGATTCCAGTCTGCTTTAATCAGGTATTGCAATACTGCGTGCAATACCTCTTTGTGTTTTGCCTGGTCGCCCGAGGCAATCCGCACTGTATCAAGCATTTGTTTCACTGCACAGGCAATGCAATCAAGCTCAGAGCGCATTATTGTACTCCTTTATATTTTGAGATGCTTTTCAACTTACGTAAGAGAGAAGTATAGATTATTATTGCTTTACCTGAGAGTTGCAAATATTTTACCATACAAATTTGAATTATTTATGGTGCGGATAAAAATGGCAAAAAAAATTAAGGATATTAAAGAGACAGAGATAGCCCTGGGGCGGATGGCAAAGCAGTTGAAGGCACGGGAATGTGTTCTGGTGGCTAACCCGTCGTATATCTATCAGCCATACGATATTTACCTGCTGGCACCTCGTATAAAAAGACCTCTCACCAGACTCCTGGCAGTGGTCAAAGATATGGATGGCACAACTACCACCACTGAACCCCTTTGTCTGCATTCGCTTGAATATATGTTGCGCAGAATTACCGATAGAATGAGCACCGCTGAGTGGAAAGGACTGGACAGAGAGCGTGACTATCCGCATATTATTGGCAACTCTACCACCAAACACGTGGAGTATCTTCTGCATACGTATCACAAAGAAATAAAACGAACAGCATTTCTGAAAGCCTACATCCATTCTGCTCTGTGGACATTGACAATGGGCAAAGATAGGGTTCGCCAGTACGAAGTGCGCAAAAATCTTGAAGCACTGGGTATGCGAACTCTCCTGAACGAACCACCTGTCAGGACTTTGATTAAAAAAGGACAATTTAATGAACGAAAGATAACTGACCTGATTGACACTTTAGCGAAAAAATATGCAAGGAGATTTTCAATCCACGACTTTGCTGATAAAGTCCGTGCTGCGGTTGATATTTATTACCAGCGGTATCACTATATTCTTTCCCGCATAGATAAAGGCGAGGGCAAACACCTGGCAAAAACATTGGGGCTACCGGATGGTAGACATCCAGTTGAGCCAATGCCCGGGGTGGCGCCATTTCTTGCTGCACTCAAAGGCTGGCTTGGTGCAGACCTCCAGCTTTTTTACGAGGAATTCGTTGAGTATCTGATTCATCATCCCCGTACAAACTATACACGCCGTCACTTTGTGAACTCCCGGGAAAAACTCCGAAACCTGGGTATTTATCTGGAGAAAAATCCCGTGAAGGTCGCAGTGGTCACCTCCTCCATTTTTTACGAAGCCAACATCGTGCTCTCTGAGGTGTTCTCGTTGATGAGAGAACAAATTAAACAATGGAATATCAGCGCTCGCAAGAAGCGGTTTCTACTGGAAAAGTTCTCCTCTTATACCACATTGTACGATGCAGTGATTACTGCCAGCGACTCTTCAGAGATTCGCCTGAAACCACACCGTGACCTTTACTCCCTGACATTGTATCAACTCGGCATTACCCCGGATGAGTTCAGGTATTGTATCGGCTTTGAGGACAGCGAGTCAGGAACAATTGCCATTCGGGCTGCAGGTATAGGGTTATGCGTTGCAGTCCCTTTTGCCGATACTGAAGGACACGACCTCAGTGCTGCGAGTTTTATTGTTCGTGGTGGATTGCCCGAGACTCTACTACGATACAACCTCTTTCTCCGATAACCCCAAAAAATTTTGCTCCTGGAATTTGCAGGTAAAATAAGGTTTCTGGTTAAAAAGTGCTGAAATTTTTCGGTATAACTCGCCCCCGCGAGGTAGCGGAGTTTATTATCGCCATTAATCCTGCCCGGAGTAACAGGACCTGGGCAGAGATGCGAGGTGGTATTTTTTCTATTACCATTAATCCCGGCATCTGCACATTCGCTATAGGCGAAAAGCCGACAGGCAACAATCTGTGGAGACAAAGATGTATGAGAGGTACACATCAGACTTGTGTTTAGGACACGTATCTGTGTCAGAGCAACTGGAGGAGTTAGATTCTACTGCAAAATCTGAGATATGTGCTTAAAATCTGATGACCTTTGCTCCTTCTGGGAGTGGAGATAAGATTTTTTCTTCAATTGTCCTGGGTGCAACAACTTCCCAGGATATATCAGTGAATCGAACAAATATTTTTGGTGTGCCATCTGCTCTAAAGGATTTTCTCTCCACTTCACCCGGCAGGTGAAGATTTTGCACTTTTCTTATATCTTTCACACTTGATTCAAATACTGGTCTCCCCTCATTCTGTACCAAAGATTTGCGAATTATATAAGACTCCTGTGGGGAGATGATAATCGTAGCAATGTCTTTTTCACCTGTGGAAGTTAACACTATTGCGCCTTCTTCTTCTTTTAAACTCAGGACGCCCATAAATTGTGGTTTTCTCTTCTGATACGGATACGCAACACTTAACACCATCATACCAAGAAAATATGCATTCTTATCAGGATAAATATACACCATCGGTTTTTTAGTTCCATCGGATGAAGTAGAGTACGTAATACTTTTGGTCTCCTTACCGTCGTAAATATAGATTTCTTTTACTATCCTATTGTCTATGGTTTCGTCTTTTTCCACGCAGTATTTGCCCTGCCAGAAATAATGCACCACTGTTGCTCTGGTAGTCCTGTAAGGAAGCCCGGACTCTTTATCAATTGGCAAAATATATTCTGGTGAAGTGCTTTCCAATTCTTTTGTAACCGGATTGTCCCGCAGGATTCTTACGTTCTTAATAGCAGTTCTTGCTTTATCTTCTCCTATATATTCCACTATGTAAGATTTCGGATAAAAAACTGTTACCTCCTCTTTATAAGTCGCTTTTAGTGGAGTATTCATACATTTCTGTGCAGAACTCACCATTGCTTGAAGCAAAGAATCTACGCCTGTTTGCGCTTCTGCATACACAAAGCTTAAAAACACTAACCCGGAGATAATCCCTCCGATATATACCTTATACTTCTTGTATATGTTCATTTCTTTATGCCTCCGCATAATTTTAATCGCACATATACATAATGTCTTCAAAATACCCAAGCTCGTAGCAATGGCAACACACTTCTGGATATTCACAATCAGATTCACACACTACTTCTGGCTATTGACCTAAAACTTCATCACAACAGCCTGAATAATTCTGCTGAGCAGACTCCCAGTAATTGTATGTAACCTTGCAAGTATATTCAAGCTCTTCATTACATTTAGTGCAGAGATATCCGTCAGGGCTATTACAGCAATTCTCTTCGTATTCAGTTATCACTGTATCCCGGTTACAATAAGGTGTACAAGGCGTTGAAGTAGGCTCGGGTCTTACAGCATATCCAATAAGAACAATCAATACCGAAAGGAAAATTATCAGAAGGAAATATTTCAGGTAGTTCATCTTAAAGCGCCCCTTGAGTCTTCTTTAGATGCCATTATTCATATTATTCCAGAAGCTTATATCAGCAGTTCATCTTTGAGTTCCCTCGTGAGTTTTTCTAAATTTGCGTTCTGGAGTTCGTAAATTTTCTGTATATATTTTCTCATTTCGTACCCAAGGCGACGTGCTTCTTTTGATTCCAATTCTTTTAGAGCCCCCTCCAGAATGTCTCTTCTAATCTCAAACTTTCCGCTGATTTCTGCATATAAAATTAGCTCTGGTGGTAATTTTGTAGTCTTTAAGATTTCATCAATTCGCTTTCTGGCGCGCTGGGCTTTTTGCCGAATTTCTGACAATGGGAACTCAACAATCTCCGGCTCAGGTTCATCCCCTCTATACTCAAACACAGTTATCATTG
>JAGHBZ010000406.1 GCA_021160705.1 Candidatus Sumerlaeota bacterium | reverse complement strand
CTAACAGGATGCCCACAGGTGCCAGGGCTGGCTGATAAGTTGCAGCCACTATACTTGCGGTAGCGGCACCACCAATGTTTGACTGACTGCCAACCGCAAACAAAAATAACGGTGCACGCAACAACCTTGTCGCGGTATATAGACAGGCAACGTGAATAACAATCATTATAACTCCTATCATCATATACCAGGGTGTCCGCACCACAGCTGCGAGGTTTGTCTGCGACCCATACATTGTTAAGATTAAATACAACATTGTATAGCCAACTTTTGATGCGCCTGCCTCCTCAAGCCTGCTTAATGGTGTCATTGAAAGAAATAATCCGCAAAATGTGACTATGATAATTGCCAGCACATAAGGCTTTAGGATATCAAGCAATACCGCTAAATTATGAGCACTCAAGAAAGGTTTCATCTGGTCATACGACCAGTAGCCAAACTTGTAACAGATGTGTCCTATTACAAAGGCAACCCCAAGCATAATTGCAAGGTCACGAATGGTTATGGGACGCGTCTTTCCCAGAGTAATCTGCTCAATTTTTTTGTTCAGTTCTTTTAATATTGAAAGGTCAATCTTATGCTTCTGAGCAAATTTTTCCTGGTACCCGGCAAGGGCAATAACCACGCCCATCCAGCCATAACCCACCACAGTATCCACAATAGGCATCGGAGCAAAGTATCTGTCGGGAATACCAAATCCTTCTTTAAGAGCAAACATATTAGCACTGCCACCCGTCCAGCTGGCGACCAAGGACCCCAGATTCTGCCAGGCGTAATCTGTGACCACTCCTTTGAAGAACAGCAGCGCTATTGGTGCACCAATTATCATCCCTAATGAACCTGCCAGCATAATGGTAATCGCCTTGGGACCCAGTTTTATTATCGCAGGTATGTTCGCTGATAATAACAGCAAGATTAGAGTGGGCAGTAAAAAATTCTTGCTAAACCAACCATATAAGGGACTACTATCAGGAATTATTCCTATGGTGGTAGAGACCATTGGTAGAAAATAACAAAATATCAACGGCGGGAAAAAATGAAAAATAGGCTTGAGTATTTTCCTATCACCAAGCCAGAAGATAAGTGCTACGAGCCCACATAAGTAAGTAAAAATGCTCATCGGGTCTTGAATTAAAGCGTCCTGTCCAGCCACCTTGTTCTCCTTTCCTTTTTAATAATTTGAATAACAATGCATAGTTATCATTGCATAAGGATAAAGCAAGCAAAATTTTTCATAAGAGTTTTCAAAAATACTTTATCCTTTGCTTCTCTTGCGGATAATAATTATCCTCAAATTTAATTCGCTCTTTTGCTGGTAGAGATATGCGGAGTAATACGGAGTAACACGTAGTTATGAACTTTGGTGGACATCTGCTCTCTGGATGGCTTGTTGCTCATTCATTCCATATTAATAAGGTCTCAGAACGACGTATCATTATGATAATGGGCACTCTGCCGGACATTGATGGAATCTTTACGTTTGTGCCCGGGCTTGGCTACCTGCATCGCACTTTCGGGCATAATGTATGGGTACTCCTGCTTGCGCCAGTAGTGGCAACGTTTTTATTTGTTTCACCTCCACGGCGTCAATCCATTTATCCATTGCTTTTTTTATCACTCGCTATTCATTACTTGCTGGACATTTTTGTTACTGGCTGGTGGCCGTTTATGCCACTCTATCCGTTCTCGGCTTATGCGTTTTATATGGACAGGTATATTCCGCAATATATTATGGAATACTACATCCAGCTCGGCTTACTACTAATTCTGCTTATTCCTGCTGTGGTAATAGCGGTAAGACATCATCGCACTCCGCTTGAGATTATCTCTGTTGGCTTTGACGGGTTTATTCAAGACTTTGTCACACTACCCTGGACTCATCATTGTTCTTATTGTGGCAGACGAGCATTTTATCGATGTAGTGAATGTGGGCGAGTCATCTGTGGAGTACATTGCCGTTTTGCAACTCGTTTTCGCCCTGTGTGTTCACCGCAATGTCACGCTCCGCTGAGAGCAGAAAAGTAATGACTTTTACTCGGCTTTCCTATATTATGGAATATTGTCAATTATATTTTAGCCACCACAATAGAGATGAGTAGAATAAAGACAGCCTCCACAAAGAAAGGACATTCATCCTCCTCGTCGCGCCCGTTTAACTGGAAAGTCATCCTCGAAAAATTCACATTGTTGGTCGCTCTGCTGGTTGTTTGGTATGTTGCTTATGTAAGTGTAAAGATATTCTACTCCTCTGCCAGCGCAGCTGAAGCTCAACGATTGATAAACACCAAACGTGCACCAGAGGCTGAAGCAGCCGGGATTCGCTCAGTACTCCTTGACCCTGATAATGGATATGCTCACTATTATTTAGGTGCGTTCTATTTTCGGCAGCGACGCCTGGATGAAGCTCACCGCGAACTAATAAAGGCGTTGCGGACTATGGCACATCCCGCCACCCCGCTTCTCCAGTTGGCTGAGATTCATTTATTTCAACGCCAGTATAAGGAGGCATTGAGATATTTTGATGAGACGTTTAAGATGAACCCCAAACCCAGAAATGAACCCGGTAAACGGTGGTATTCGTATGCCAAGACCGCAACCAATGCTGGCAACTTAGCCACCGCAATTTATGCATATCAGCAATCACTGGACTATAACTTCAGCGCTAAAGACACTCATCAAAGTCTTGGTGCACAATTCTATCGGCTGGGGTTAAATCTTATGGCAATCTTCGAATTTGAACGCCAGGTGCTTGCTCACCCTGAATCTGCACAATATTACATTGACCTTGTGACCTTGCTCCGTCTGACCGGCGATGCGGAGGAAGGCATTCGCTTTTTTTCTAAATTGTTAAACTCAAACGTCATAAATCGGGATGTCTTTACATATCTGGGACTCTTCTATATCCAGAAAAAAGAGTATGACCATGCAATTTCAACTCTTAATGAGTTGCTAAAAAATTATCCTGATGACCCCAAAGCTCTTTTTTTACTTGGCTTAAGTTTTTATGAAAAAAAAGAACGTGAACTGGCTGAACAATATTTGAAAAAGTTTATCCGCGCGAATCCAACTGCTAAAGTTAGAAGAAAAGCAGAACAAATGCTTGAAGAAATGAAATCCTGGAAATAATCTTCCTCTTCTTTAACAGGCAACAAGGTTTTGCAGAAATTGAGTGATGTGCTGAACTCCCAAAAAATATTGCCACCTGCTCCTCCACTAATGGAGACACTGACGAATCATCTATGTTATATTACAGTCCTGCTCATTCCATTGTTAATGACCCCAAGCACCGACAAGGCGTATTCCGATGCGAAACTCCTTGCACTCCACGTATTGGGATTATCTATCGGTGCACTCACTGTCTCGTTTCTCATCTCTGGTTCTCTGAAACAGCAATTGCGTAATAGAAAAAGTGTTCTATTCTTTGCACTCATTATTTTTTATTTCTTTATAAATGTGCTGAGCACTTTGTTCTCAGTTAATTTTATTGAGTCTTTTTCCCTTTTAAAAAACCTTTCAGCCTACTTTTTCATTGGCAGTTGGGTATTTTTTCAAGCCACTGATGAAGCGTTTATCAGACGATTGCTGAGCATTATTGCTATTGCCACAGGAGTAGTCGCCATTTACGGTCTGCTCCAATATGCTGGATTCGACTTCATTCCACTGGCGATGGTTCGTTCGCCGGTCTCCACACTGGGCAACCTGAATTTTGTGGCTCAATTTTATCTGGGAGTATTACCATTAGTATGTGTTGCCCTCCTGCTCGCTACACGTTCTTTATCACGATATTTTTACCTTAGCATTGTGGTGCTCTCTGTGATTCATCTTTTCCTTACTCATAGTCGGGGTGGTTATGTGGGATTTGCTGTTGGTTTAATTTTGTTTTGCGTTCTATATATTCGTAGTCGCTATGGTTCATTTCTGAGTGTCATTAGACGTCTGGTTGAGCCTATCAATAGGAGCAGACTTATTATCATTGTTTCTGGAGTAATCATTGTATTCTGGACATTTGTTTTCTTGGACCGAGGCGAGACATTCAGGCAAATCTCTACTATTGTGTATGAACAGCAGGAGTCAAATCGGTATCGTCTTCTGACCTGGCAAAGTACATTAAAGATGGTAAAGGATTATCCGCTTCTGGGTGTTGGCATAGGTAATTTTCGGTTCAATTTTCCCCGGTATAAAAGTAGTGAGCTCTGGCAGATGCAGGACCCCTGGGGCAAGATTCGGCAAATTCGTACTCATAACGATTATCTGAATATCCTGGCAGAGACAGGCATTTTTGGGTTTCTTTCTTTTGTGATATTGGTGTTATTTGTACTTGTTAATGCATTTAAGTCGCTGAGCAGAAATTCTAAATCCCCATTTTTCATTCTCCAGATTGCCGGGATTACGGCGATAATTGCCACTCTGACACAGAGTATCTTTGATTTTAATCTTTATAACCCACACTCGGCTCTCTTTTTCTGGATAGCTATGGCTCTGGTAGCACGACTCTCTTTTGGAAACACTAACTATCCGCTTACCCCACGACAACCGCTTATATGTGGCAGATTTTTTTATCCTGTGCTCTGTGCAGTGCTGATTGCGGTCTTTGTTATCAATCTCACCAGTTACCGATATTTCGTCTCTTCGGTGTATGTGCGGAAAGCAACCGTATCCTCACTGTATGGGCGGAATAATGATGCATTAAACTGCTACGAAAAAGCCAGAACCATCTTTCCCCATAACATTGACTGTCTTGCCGGTGAAGCTGATTTATTACGTCGGACAAATCAGTTTCTACCCGCTGCTGCCGCATATAAAAGATGGCTTCAGAAAGAACCTTTTATGCTTCCTATTTATACACGTATTGGTTATTGCTACGTGAAATTGAAAGACTACAATCTGGCTTACGACTATTTCCAGGTGGGACTCAAGTTGAATCCACAAAGCCCTGTCTTACTTAATAATATGGCAAATCTTTTGTTGCTAACAAAGGACTATTCCAGGGCACTAAAGTATTTTCGTCGGGCAAATAAAACACCCAATTCCTTCAGCAGGGCAAACCGACTGAATTTTGCCAGGGTCCTGCTTGCCACTGGCAACGATAAAGAAGCACTGAATATTTTACGTCAACTCTACCATGAACAGCCCACCAACCCTCAGGTTATGCAGATGCTTGCACAGTGTGAATATCGGGCTGGAAATCTTGAGCAGGCAAAGGAACTTTATCTTCGTCTGTATCTTTTAAGTCCTCAGAAGCTTAAAGACAAATTTTTAAAGCAATGGCAACAAATAAATAAAAACACGAAAGGATAAAGAATGAATACATCTGATTCTTCTGTACCACTTGCATATTTATCAGGAGCAATGGAAGGTGCACCAGACCTCGGGCGTGAGTGGCGCCGTCGGGTAAAGCGATTCGTCACTCAGGAGCTTGGACACCGTATATTTGACCCGACTGAGAATTTTCACAAATTGCTTTCAGATGAGGAGCAACGTTTCTTTCGCGAGTGGAAACTCACCAACCCGGAGAAATTTTTTCCTGTAATCCGCCGTATTATAGACCACGACCTACACACCATAACTACCAGCACCGATTATGTAATTTGCTACTGGGATGAATACGTTACCCGTGGTGCTGGCACTGCGGCTGAAATTTCTGTCGCTTATATGCATAGAATCCCTGTGTATTTTATCACTCCGCTCCCACTTGAC
The DNA here is from genome assembly GCA_021160705.1 of Candidatus Sumerlaeota bacterium. Taxonomy (GTDB): domain Bacteria; phylum Sumerlaeota; class Sumerlaeia; order MWCT01; family JAGHBZ01; genus JAGHBZ01. The sequence goes on along the minus strand of JAGHBZ010000406.1, from coordinate 3,869 downwards.
CAGGTGAGTAGCTGGGCAGTAGGGTGTGCCACTGAAGTATTCTTTTCGTTCCGACAATTATATAAATACCTGCGGAGCAAATATCAGAAGACGAAATGAAAACGAGTATACTTTTCTAACTCGTGTGAAGAAATTTCATCACCGCATACTTATCGGCTAATGCACATTGTATATTTTAAGAGTTGAAATTAGCAGTTCATCTTTATATACTTATTAGAAACATTAATTAGGTGAAAGTAAGAATGAGACAACAATGGAAATATTACGTAGTTTTATTTTTCTCATTATTGATGTTTTGCCTCTGTGCGGGAGACGTGGTCATCTTAACAAATGGTGACCGACTGGAGGGAATAGCCGAGCCTGTACGGGGTGAACCCGGTAATATCCTTATGCGTACAGGCGCGGTGGTGATTAAAATTAAAGGTGAACAAATCAGAAAGATTATCAAAGAACCTGAGGCTATGGGTCATTTGAAAATCGGTAACCAGCTTATGGAACGCCAGGAGTATGAATCTGCTATCAAAGAATTCAAACAGGCATATAAATTAGACCCTACACTTAAGGATGTCCAACAACGTATAGCGATTGCTGAAGAGTTGCTACGTCGCAGAAAAACCGAACAAGAAAAGGAACGGCTTTTAAAAATTTCTAAGCTCATTAGCGAAGCAAGAATGGCAACAAAAGAGCGTCATTTTGAAGATGCAGTCCGACTGCTTACACAAGCAGAACTTATGAATCCCTCTGATAAGCTTCTCAATGAAATCAGAACCATTAAGATTGATGCGTTGATTGGACTGGGACTCAATCAGCTGGATAAGTTAAACGAAGCGGGTGCTATGGCGACTTTTCAAAAGGTTCTGCTCCTTGACCCCACAAATGAAGTGGCTCAAAAGCAATTGATTAAAATCTGGGAGCGTGACCCCTCTCGGTTAGATGACATTATTAAAGCCTATGAAAAAATCCTTGCCTCCAATCCTGATGATAAAACCACTATATATAAACTTGCCAACGCACTTTTTGATAAGCGTAAGTTTGAACGTGCTCTATCTTATTATGAGAGACTTCTGGGCGATAAAAGTTTTAATCAGGAGTTTATTTCCACCCGAATTCGGAACATTCTAACCAGACTTCATACTCTCTCTGCTCAAGCACTGGATTATAAAAAGGCAAAAAAATACTACAAAAAAATGATGGAACTTTTTCCTGATGTTGACCCTACTACGCTTTACCTGTACGAATATGCTGAGAGAAAACAACAGATTGACCCGAAAGATATAAACGCTCGTTTAGCACTGGCTGAGTATTGCAAACAGCATAAACTCGATGAGTACGCAGAAAAAGAATACAGAGAAATCCTTAAGCTTGAGCCCGAAAATCAGAAGGCTTTGGATGGACTAACATATTACGCTCAAAAAATGTTTTCTGAAGCACAGTATTTCTTTGACAGCAAACAGTACCATCTGGCAATAAAAACAGCCCAGAAGATTCTTGAAAAATATCCACAAATCTCAACTGTAACAGAAAAAACAGCTGATTTGATTGAACGTGCAAATAATGAACTCCGTCTTGTCAAGCGCCTGAAAGAGACCGAAGCAAAGGAGTTGGCGCAACGTGGCAATGAATATTTTCAGCGTGCTGAAGAATTTATCAATATGATGCGTTCAACCGAGCGCAAAAACAACGTCCGAATTATTAGTGACCGGGAGGAGGCAAAAAAATATCTCCGGCGTGCGATTCTTGCCTGGGAAAAGGCACTGGAGATTGACCCATCACTGGCAGAACTCAGCTCCGAAGACCTCGCTCATAAACTCGGCGAGGCACGCGCCCGGCTTCGAGTACTTGAAAGTCCTGTACCTATGAAGTTCCCTCTTCCGCGTCGCTCAGGCGACTGAAATATAACCATTCCTGTTTCTTTTAAGTTATATCTCAATTTTTTGTGCGTGGGATGTTCAATTCATATTTTGTGTCATTAAAAAATGTTATCTCACCTGTTTTACATCAAGCAAATATAAACCCTGCAAAGATTTTGAAGGATGATACCAGAATTTCTGTAATTTAATTCCTGGACATTGTTTTTAATGAATATCTGCTGATTCTTTTTTACTATTAGCAGACTGGTATCCTCCAAAGTTATCCTTGACGTTACTTTCGGACACATTAATCATTTTCGCATTAAAAAAAATGGATTCACAAACCAAAACAATTGTTAAGCCAAAAATCACTCTGGAGGTCTTGATATGGAGAAACAATTTAAGGAAATCCACGTAGTATGTAATACACATTGGGATAGAGAATGGCGGATGAGCTATCAGAAGACCAGAATGATGCTGGTCAAAATGATGGATATGCTCATTGAACTGCTTGAGCAACACCCTGAGTTCTCTTCATATACTCTGGATGCACATACAATTATGCTTGAGGATTATCTGGAGATAAGACCCGAGATGCGTGAACGCATTGAGCGACTGGTAAAAGAACGTCGGCTATTTATTGGTCCGTGGTATACGTTGCCTGATATGTTTAACATCGGACAGGAGGCAATTGTACGCAACCTCCTGCGAGGTAGAAGGGTCTCGCGCCAGTTTGGTCATACAATGCAGGTCGGGTATACGCCGTGTTCCTGGGGTCAGACCGGACAACTTCCCCAGATTTATGCGGGGTTCGGCATTGATACTATTCTTTTTTATCGCGGGTTCAGCCTCCACGAGGCGCCGGTGGAATTCCTCTGGGAGTCCCCGGATGGCACCCGTGCACTCACGCATAGGTTTTCTTTATTTGCGCGGTATAATTGTTATTATCTGGTATTCCGCCGGGTGGCTTATGGACTGGATTTTGAAGATAGACATTGGCACTGGGGGGCGGCAGCGGAATGTCCGATGCGATTCTGTGACGGGAGCGACCCTGTGGCAAATATCCGCCTTTTTAGACCAAGGATTGACTATCATCCGGAACGCCTTAAATCAGCCTTTGAGGATATGCTTCAGCGCGAAGGCAACGACTACCAGAGCGGGTATTTCCTGGCAATGCAGGGACACGACATAAGTTTTCCACATCCCATTGATTTTCAATTAGCCGTTGACGGCGATAAAGAGTTCCCGGATTTGAAAATTATGGTTAGCAATCTTGAAGATTATATGGCGAAGTTAAAGGAGACGCTGGATTTTTCCACTCTTAAAGTGCTTAAGGGCGAACGCCGAACCAGTCTGAAATACGGGCTATGGACATATCTCTTTCCGGGAAGTATTTCTGCACGTGTGCCGTTAAAGCAGACAAATTTCCGTGTTGAGCGTTCACTGGTTTCGTTTGCTGAACCAATTGCAACACTCGTCTGGGTACTTGGAGCACTACCCGAATATCCAGAGCGGTATATTGACCTTGCCTGGCGGTTTCTTCTGAGCAACCATACTCATGATGCCCATAGCGGATGCGGTAGTGATAAAATTACTGAGGATGTGATGTACCGTTACCGTCAGGCTGAAGAACTGGCAGAGGGCGTCGTGGAGGAGACGTTCGCAAGCCTCATTCAACTAATTGAACCCAGAGATGCCGCACCACAGGATTTGCTAATTATGCTCTATAACCCCATTCAGACAGAGCGGACTGAAGTTGTGGAACTCATAATTGATACCCCACTTGAAGCAAAAGCCAGGTCTCTGCTTATCACTGATGACGAAGGCAGGGTCTATGATTACCAGCCTGTACGTGTCAGCGATGAAGCCATATTTTGTGATAACTACTGGAACGTGCCGCAGATTTTTGATTGTCGTCGTTTCCGAATCAAATTTCCTGCATCGCAGCTCCCTGCTTTTGGCTACAAGGTGTTCAGGGTCAGATGCCAGAAACATATACATAGATTCTCTGGCTCACTT
>JAGHBZ010000415.1 GCA_021160705.1 Candidatus Sumerlaeota bacterium | reverse complement strand
TGTTATTATTGGTTCTTATGTATTTATAGGCCCTGGGGTAGTGCTAACCAATGATAAATATCCTCAAAAAATGAGAGATCACTATGAACCTAAGGGACCTATAATTGAAGATGGGGTGACACTTGGGGCAGGGGTGATTATACTTCCCGGTATAAGAATTGGTAAAGGTTCATTTGTTGCTGCAGGCTCAGTGGTTACAAAAGATATTCCTCCGATGAGTCTTGTTAAAGGAGTACCCGGGGAAATTTTTCCTCTTCCTGAAAAATTGAAAGAGCTTAATATAGCTAAAAATTGGAGGAAATATATAAATGAATAAGATAAAAATAGGTTTAATCGGATGCGGAAAGCAAGGGGAAAAGCATCTTGCCAGTTTGAAGGCCCTTCCTAATGTTGAAGTGATATTAACCGATGTGCAGCCTGAGCTTGCTAAGTCTCTGGCTGAAAAGCATAATGTAGCCTGGAAGAAAAATCCAGATGATATATTTGAAGATGGTAATATTTCAGCCGTCCTTATATGCACTCCCACGCCTTCACATGCGGAGTTGATAAAAAAAGCATTGTTGAGTGGTAAAGAGGTATTCTGCGAGAAACCTCTTTGCACCACCCTTGAGGAAGCCTCAGCCCTTAAGGATTTAGAAAAAGAGACAGGTCATTATGGAATGGTGGGATATATTTACCGCTATGTGCCTGTGTTTGAGGAAGGTCATCGCCTATTTTCAAAATATAGAATCAATGAAGAAAGCTTGATTTTAGGGAAACCATTAAGTGCCTTTTTTAGATTAGGAGGTCGAGGAGGTCACCAAGTTTGGAAACACAAAAAGAACCAAGGCGGTGGAGCGATAAATGAGATGCTTGTTCATATGATTGATCTTGCTAACTGGTATTTCGGACCTCTTAGGGAAGTAGAAGTTGTGTCTAACAAAATAGAACTACCTACACGGGTTATTCAAGGAGAAGTTATAGAAGCAGATGCAGAGGATTTTGTCTTGATTAGATGTACTGGATTTTCCGGGATAGAGATTTTCTGTCAGGCAGATCTAATTACTCCGGCATTTAGTCAGTATGTGGAAATTCAGTGCGAAAATGGCACTTTCATGGGTTCTATACAGCCAGAAATACCTTCATTTCTTTTTTTAAAAGAGGGGCGTGGAGGTTATGAAACTGGTAAGACTATTATCCAGTATGGTAAGAGAAAAGTGTTAGACATTCAGATGGCCCATTTTGTTCAGACCATATCTCAGGGAATCCCCCCTGATCGTAATCGGATAGAAGATTCAATTGAGCTAATGAAAGTTATAGAACAAATTAAGGGAAAACAATGAACAGGAAGATTAATATTGCGGAAATCAAACTTACTGAGGAAGAGATAGAAGCAGCAGTTAGAGTGCTTCGCTCAGGCTCACTTCGGCAGGGAAAAGAATGTGCTGCATTTGAAGAAGAATTTGCTAAAAAAGTAGGAACAAAATATGCAATCACTTGTAGCAGTGGTTCAGCAGCATTACATTTAGCATATATGAGTTTTTTAGAACCCTGTGACGAGGTGCTGGTTCCAAGTTTTTCCTTTATTGCTACAGCAAGTATGGTATGTATGGCAGGGGGAAAGCCTATTTTTTGTGATGTAGATTCTGAAACCTTTTTAATAGATTTAAAAGATGCCGAGAAAAAAATCACACCACGAACAAAGGCCATTGCTCCTGTTCATCTTTTTGGGAATCCATGTGATATTGACCAAATTAAGGCATTTGCAAAAAAATATGGGGTAATAATTGTCTGGGATGCGGCTCAGGCTCATGGAGCTACTTACAAAGGCAAAGATATAGGTTCTTTTGATGAGTTTGTATGTTATTCCTTTTATCCAACTAAAAATATGTTTGTAGGCGAAGGAGGGATAGTTTGCACAAATAATCTAGAGTTTGCAGAGAAACTTCACTATATGCGCACGCACGGCCAGACTGACAAGTATTATCACACGATATTAGGTTTGAACTACAGGATGACTGATGTGGAAGCAGCCATTGGCCGAGAGATGCTGAAGCGCCTAGATAGCATGTTACACATTCGCCGACGCAATGCGGCTCTGTTAACGGAAGGGTTGGCGGAAATCCCCGGGATAACGCCACAAAAATTGACACCAAACACCGAACACGCCTGGCATCAATACGGTGTGTTGGTCGATCCGGAGGAGTTTGGTTGTGACAAAGATACACTCCTTCAGCGGTTGCAGGAAAAAGGCATAGCCAGCGGCATTGCCTACCCTCGGGGCTTGCACCAACAACCGGTTTTCAAAAAAATGTATGGCAAGCAACAACTGCCTGTATCAGAGCACATTGCCACTCGAGTTTTGAATTTGCCTGTGCATCATGGGTTATCTGTAAGTGATGTGGAATATATCGTAGATGCGGTGAAAGAATGTCGACGATACTAGGCCCTGAATATCGTGATTTTATCCCATTCATAATGGTGGTCTAAGACTTAATGCAACAAACCGGATCAGTAGCTACCCGCTCAGGCAGTATGCGGGGTATTCTTATTGAACTGCTCGGCTATGCACCAGCACGTTTGGTGCCGGCGTTGGCGTCTTTCATAAGTGTTGTTGTGTTTACCCGTCTCCTCTCTCCTACTGAGTATGGTAGATATTCATTGCTAGCCACTGGAGGCACGTTGACTGCTTTGGTGCTATTTGCATGGGTACAGCATTCGATTTTGCGCTATTATCGACAGTGGCATCAAACTGGTCAACTTCGTGTGTTATATGGGACAGTAAATCTGCTCCTGATATGCTTGACAGCAGGCATTTTCTTGATGGGCATCATACTGGGCCTACTTTTCGCGACGCTGATTTCGCCGGAATGGCTATTCCTACTGGTACTTACAGCTCTTTTTGCCCTGGGACGCGGTTTATATAATGTGGCCCTAAAACTAGCCCAAGCAGACCACAGAGCTATTCGCTTTGCCACATACTCGGTGTCATATGCTGTGGGAGGTCTTTTAGTAGGCATACTACTAATAAGGGCAGGCTTGCAAGGATCGGCAGCAATTTTATTGGGCTCAGGAATTATTGGAATTCTGGTTGGAGCGCTGGAATTTGGTCCAAATATGAAAGTATCAAAGATATCGTTTTCCAATGACTTAGCCCAGAAATTCTTTCGATATGGGTTCCCTCTAATGGGCGTTGCTGCCTTTGCGATTGTCTTGGACTCCGGTGACCGGTATGTGATCGCGTGGTTTAATGGCGAGAGCGATGTGGCTGTATACAGCGCAATATACAGTGTGTCTAGCCAGTTAATCGGCATTGCAATCCGTATTATCATGTTAGTAGCTTTTCCCATTATTGTAGATAAGTGGTCAGGGGACAATCCAGATTCAGCAGAGATTGCAGCAAGCCGATTCCTATACGTATATCTTCTGGTTACCGTCCCGATTGTCTTTGGACTGACCACGGTCCGGCGTTCGTTCATAACCCTTCTCTTCCCGGCTTCTTATGGGCACGCTATGTATTTACTGCCTTGGATTGTAGGAGGCGCATTCTTACAGGGCTTAAGCGAGTATTTTGGCATTCCTCTGCAACTGTATGAGCGCACAGACACACTTTTTAAACTACTTTTGTTTTCCGGTTTATTTAATATCTGCCTTAATCTTATATTGGTGCCTTCTGTGGGTCCAATAGGTGCTGCATATGCTACCTTTATTAGTTACCTCCTGTACGCGTTTCTTTTATGGCGGTATTCCTCCCGACATGAGTCTTGGAAATGGAGACTGATGACAAGTAGAATTACAGTTCCTTTTGTGGCTAGTGGGCTTATGTGGTTTGTAGTCAGTCATATTCTCCCTAGTTTGCAGAGCGTAGAGATGGATCTTTTGTTCAAGATAATGATAAGTGTTTTTGTTTATATGGTCTCTCTCATCGCTTTAAGAGAACCGACGTCGTTACGCTTACTCAGATTAGCTTGTACTAGGCTAAGTTCAGGCTTAGGTTTTAACAAATGATGCCTATGATAGTAAAACCACCGTCCCGACAGCCAAAGAATAACAAGAAAGGTCAGATTTATACCATCACAGCAGTGGAAAGGCACCTACTATTTATGGAAGCCATCATGAATAACCTACCTTCCGACATTTTTGGAGGACATTGGTTAACTTTTAGTCTGGCGCAGGAGCTGCTAAGTGCTCAGAAAGCGTCTGTGCACCAAGCAATAAAGAATAATTCCATTGACCTTGTTCTAAATGACGTTGGATCGTTGCCTATTGAGCAGCAAGGGAATAAGGGATTGTCCGTTTTTTGCCCGTGCTAGGGCGCGGAAAAGATTCTTAGACTTGCTACTCAAGCTGAGAAGTGAGGCCATTAGAAAAATGAGCGGTATTGGGTTGATACGTTTGGAAATCATTGCTAGATATTGATACCATGTCGGGGGATTATACAAGCAGAAGTTTCGGAGCAAAAGGCTCACAATCTTTTCCCAGAGTAAGGCTCCAATGAGCACCATTGCTCCAGCCTCAATTAAGTCTGATATCATTGTCCTTGTTAATAATATCCCTAAAGTGCCAAACAAAGCAGTTTATCAGCGCATCATCATGCTTTCTTCTGCATTTAATGTACACATTTTGGCCAAATATTCTGTACCACACTCATTGTCCCACGTTGCCGAGAGTATTAGAATTTGCCCGGGCACAACTCAAATTCTAAGCACGCTGATATTTCCCTTTTGGGCAGTTTGGCACATTTTGATGGTGCCGCGTATCCGGATAATATATACAATTTTTTCCATCAACAACATGATTCTGGTGCTGGGTTTCTGCAGTAAAGCACTTGGCCGAACATGGATTGCTGATATCTTAGATGATTTGGCCTTAGCTTTAGAAAAAGAGCAAGGTCATTTCTTAGGATATCTACTTCGCGTATACCAGCAACTTCTATTGCTCATGGCTAAACGAGCATTAAGATATGCTGACGCGATCGTCATATTAAAAGGCCTTATCAAGACCCTGGAAATCGCTGAGATAGCACATAAGTGTATAGAAGTAACAAATGGGGTTTCTCTTCACACAATTCGTAAGTTCCAAGGCAAAAAAGAGTTATCTCGAGTGCTTGAACAAAAAGGTATGTTTCGCCTCTTATACGTTGGTCATATAAGCCGTGCAAGAGGCACAGATACAATTCTGCAAGCGTGCTCATTACTGTTACAACGCCATTGCATAGAAGAATTTCAATTAACCTTGGTTGGGCCCGTTGATGAAAATGAACGATCGTTCTTCGAGTCATTTATTAATGCCCACAACCTTGACGATGTCGTAACATTTACTGGTCCATTGCCACACACCGAGGTGCTCGGACATATTCAGATTGCAGATGTATGCCTTTATCCTTTTCCAAGGAGTAGACAAACAGAATATGTGTCGCCTATCAAGGTTTTTGAGTATATGGCCTTTGGAAAGGTTGTAATCGCTTCAGACTTAGAAGGTATTCGACAGATAATTCGCAATATGGATAATGGTATTCTTGTTGAACCAAACAATCCATATCAGTTGGCAGATGCGATTGAAAGGATGTACTTAGATATAGCAAAGAGACAACAGATTGCAATACGTGCTGTTTCTTCAGTTCACCGTTTTGATTGGCAAGTTATTAATGAGTTCTTATTGGAGCAGATTCTATCTGTGATTTATCACAAGTGTCCGCTCGAATCGCTATGATTGACTGCCTAATTGCCATCATAGTCTTATTAACTCCTCTCGCTTCAATTAGACGACTATCGGTCAATATAGGCGGTGGTATAAGTCTCAATCTCACTCAGGTCGTGATTATTTTTGCCTTTTCTCTATCACTGATGAGATATGCAGTTTTGAAGAAAAAGGAGCAACTAAAAATAACACGTCAAACCAAAACAATTTTGGCACTATTACTAGTATGGGCTGGGGAGAGTCTAATAAGTCTTTTTTGGGAATATCAAAATGTTTATGGCTACGACATTCGTAGGCCGCTCAACTTTTTAGAGTACACAATTTTTATCAGTCTTTTTCTCCTCTCAACTAATAAAAAGAGACTCCTAGCTTGGACATTTAAAGCCTATCTTTTATCAGCGGTATTGGCACTTGGGTTGGCATATTTGCAATCATTAGGGTGTATACACCTCCCAGGTTTACAGAGAGCCACAATATTGCATTTGGGCCCTCTAGCAATAGGTAGTCTGCCATTATTTGACTCAGCAGACGGCTATGGTGCCTGGACACTTCCTCTTGTGCCACTTTTGGTGATTAGTATTTCAAGAGCGAGGACTTTTCGTTGGAAGCTGATGTCAGTCTTGGCCCTGCCCTTAGTCATAACTGGAATTATGTTGAACGGGAGCAGAGGGACTTGGATGAGTATCATAGCGGGGATAATGTTGACCATAGGTATGTTGTCTTTATTTTCAAAAAAACTTTCAAAGAGTAAGCTGGTAAAGCTGAGGTTGCTGGTTCTCATTGGTTCTCTAGTATTGGTATTTATAATCATGAATTATGGCAAGCCTATAGCGCAGTCACTTATCGCACTACGGTGGGTTACTTTTGAAGAACGCCTATTGGGTTATCGTCTGGGAATAAACCTAGTGTCATCCGAGCTTCACTATGCACTCTTTGGATTTGGTAAAGAGAAATTTGTCCTTTATGAGGAAGGGATTGCCGGTTATCACTGGGTTCCTCACAACTCATTGGTCGAAGAACTCGTGGCTGATGGCGCCTTTGGTCTTTTAATAATGATGGTGATTTGGGGAAGTATATTATATGTGGCGATGAAAAACGTTAGACAATTCCAAAAATCACAACACGACCGTTATGTCTTTTTATCTATATTTGCGATATGCTCGCTTATAACGATTATGGCGGAGGGAGTGGCGGCAAATATCACTCCGCACTACGGGATATGGCTGTTCATTTCCGTAATTCTCGTTCTTCACAATATGCAAACATCAGGGCGAGATCAGCAAGGGCGCAGTAGTTCCGCGAGATAAACAAGCATAGAGCGCATAGCCAACTCATGAAATTGCTTTATATCAGTTCAAAACGGTCTAAAGAGCGATTCCCTCTAATGAAGTCTTCAATCGAGTTTTGTGAAGTTAAGCTGCACCTGAGAAGTTCGTTCTCTCGGTATCTCAAGTCTGTTGCCAATCTATTACGATTGTTATTGCAAGGCCGTCCTGAAGTGGCTCTATTCGAAGCTCCAGGTATAGCGGCATTACCAGCGCTTTTATACCTCAAGCTAGCTAGGATTCCCTATTGCGTGAGATTAAAGGGCAACATTTGGCAAGAACTTGCAGAACCTCGTGGCTTAGCCTACCGTGCGGACATATTTGTCGGACTAATGGCTGTTAAGTATGCAAATGGAATATTACCCGTTTCGAGCCATCTAGACAAGGTGTTACATTCCTGCTTACGTAATAAACTCTCTTTCGTCGTTCCCATTCATTATAGTAGTGATTTATTTTCTCTATCTAGCACCTTGGTGCATTCTCGATTGTCAGTTCATTCGAAGCCGCTTGTACTTACAGTGACGAATTTCAATTATTGGGGGAAAGTTAAACCCTTGGTTGAATCCATCCCTTTCATCAGTCATGCTATTAAGCTATTAGGCGGTGAATGGCAAATTATAGGTGGCGGGGTGTATTTGCCCAAAGTATTAACCATGGTTTCTGACTACCAGTATCTTTTTACTGGGCAGATATCACAAGCAAAACTAATGGAATTATATGGACAGGCGTCCTTCCTCCTTTATATTAGTGGGCAGGACGGCCTCCCGAATGTCCTTCTTGAAGCAGGGTTATTTGGTTTACCTACTGTTATCAATCACGACTCACCTGCAGCAGAATATGTAATTCATGGCGAAACAGGATTTCACATTAACCTAAAAGACAAGAAACAAGTCATTGCAGTCATCGGAAAACTTCTTAGAAACAGAGAACAGAACCGGCAAATAGGATTACAGGCCAGAGCATATCTCCAACAGAACTTCTCAGTCGAAAACGTGAGTTCTACTCTGGAAAAAGCCCTTCGCCTACTTCTAGATAGTCACCAAGCATCGCCTCCTCGTCTTAAGACCCAAATTCCGCGATCAGAATGGCAAAAACCCGTTAAGGAGTAGAAAATGAGAAATGATACAATATAAAAATAGTTTTGTAAACCAGATTTTACCATTCAAAATCGAGACCACTCGCCACATTATTACAGCCCAAGGACTGATTTTATTTGGTGAATTTATTTATGGGTTAAAGATGGCCTCAATAATAGACAAATATCCGCCTGCTCTAGGTAGTAGCCGGGGATACACAACCTCTGAATTTGTTATTCCCGTTATCCTCATGTTAAATAGAAGAGATAGAGCAATAAAGGATTCGAGAGAGATTAAAATGGACGAAGGGTTAAGAGAGCTATTACAGCTTGAGAAAACACCTTCAACAGATGCAACAGAGAATTGGTTAAGAAAGATGGGAATGAGTGAAGGTTTAAAGAGGTTTGATGAGCTAAAAGGGGTTATTTACATTTCAAGCTTTAAATAAAAGGAGTGCTTTTCTTGGCATACTACAGCAAAAATTATAAACTGCTCATCTTCGGGGAGGAATTTTTACTAAGTGACGGGGTGTCATTTGCAATGGAGTCCCCATTAAATTTATTCTATTCCGAACTGGCAAGGTATTTTGATGAAGTGGTAGTAACAGGTCCTACAATGCAGGTTTCGGATTTACGTAAAAATAATAATTATAGGTCTAATTTGGATTACCATATTAGACCTTTTTATAACACGTCGATTAAAAGCACTAATTATGGAGCATCTTCCTTGAACCTATATTATCATAGCAGACCCTTTTATAACTCACCCATAGAATTTTTTTTAAAGTTTCCAAAAATAGTATTACCTACGCTAAGAAGTATCAACGAAGTCATTGCTCGATGTGACGTTGTTTTTTTGCGATTGCCGTCATTATTAGGAATATATGTTTACGTTTTATCTCGCAAAAAAGGAAAGAAACTTGTAGTACATGTTAAAGGCGAATGGTCTGATAGCGTAAAATATGGAGAGCTTTTAACAGGCCCCGCAAAAATGGCTGCTCAGGTTATGGTTAAGTTCCAAGACATGTTAAGTGAATTTATTATAAAAAGGTCCCCAGTTTTTGTCCATGGAGAAAAAAATTACAATAAATATTCCACACTTGCTCCTATATGCCATAAGATTCTGGTTAGTTCTATTAATAACAATGATATAACGCTAGGCCGCAGTCGCTTTTTTAGACCGATTGTAAAAAAGATCCTCTGTGTTGCAAGATTGTATCCTTCAAAAGGCATACCATATTTAATACATGCTATGACTCAATTGCCTCCTGAAATAAATTTGGACATTGTTGGTTATGGTCCTTCGCTTCGTAAGCTTGTGAATTTAATTAAAAAACTGAAATTATCTAGCCGTGTTCACCTGCGGGGATACATACAGTATGGTCCAGCACTAATCCAAAAATATTTACAGAGTGATGTATTTGTACTTCCGTCAATTACTGAAGGCTTCCCAAAGGTTATTTTAGAAGCAATGGCTTTTGGGTTACCTGTGGTCTGTAGTGGAGTTGGGGCAATACCTGAAATAATTCATCATGGACATAATGGCCTCTTAGTAAAACCAAAGTCGGTAGAAGATTTAGTAGATGCTATTTGGACTCTCATTAAATCCCCGAAATTACGCCGTCGTATTGTTGAGTCAGGATATAAAACCGCCGAAGCCTACACTGTGGAGCGCCAAGCGCAAATAGTCGCTAACCAAATACATCAAGTGATTAATGAATGAACATGATATAACAATGTACTCCCGTGAGAAAAAGGTCCTTTCCTCAAAGGATCCTTTTATCCTTTTAAGCCAAATGAAAATAAAAGAACCCTTCCTCAAAAGGCCTTTTGATATAGTTTTATCGTTTCTGGGGTTAATACTCTCTCTCCCTTTATGGATCATTATTGCTATAGCTATCTATTTAGAAGATAGAGGGCCAATCTTTTTTTCTTTACAGTTACCAGGTAGATATGACAAACCATTTCGGTGGCTTAAGTTTAGAACCATGAAACACTTAAAGGGTAAAAGACATAAAATGATATTTTTAGAAAATGATCCTCGTGTTACCAAAGTAGGAAGAATCCTTCGGGCAACGGCTATGGATGAGTTGCCCCAGCTTATAAATATACTAAAAGGGGATATGAGCTTTGTGGGGCCAAGGCCCAT
>JAGHBZ010000300.1 GCA_021160705.1 Candidatus Sumerlaeota bacterium | reverse complement strand
TGGTGAGTAAATGCGTATCTGGAGCTCGGTATTAAGGTTTCGCTATTAAATTTCGATAATTTCTCCGACGAGCAAATTGTCCAAGAGACTGTCTCGTTGTTATATTCTCTATGGGAAGCCGGGTTTAGACAGATATCTAAATTTGATATTAATGTATATTCACCTCAGGATTTCATGTTTCTGATTGATGAATGCATTACAGAAAAAGGCACTCTATTGAAGTTTCTCAAAGAGTTAAATTATACAAAAATAGGCAAAGTTCATGACTTACTTCATTCATAGTTCGTTGTGGCGTATGTTTATGAAAAACTTTAGGAGTCAGAGAAGCTGTTCGATAATGCAAGGATTGACAGAATTTAACCAAACTGTTACCCCTGTAACTATACTATTTTCAAGTATTTTTCTGCGAACCAGATGGTTAATAATTTTAATTTGTTAAAATTGAATTGTCGGATAGTCTCTCAGACCTCAATCCCACTAAAGTTCAAGATTTGTTTTGTAGTAAGCACATTGTAATATTAATTTTCCTTTCTGATTGGAATCAAAAAATCTCACTATCTCAGACCTATCTCGGTCTTATGGAATCCTTATTGATACTCTTTTTTCTATAAGGAAACCAGGAGGGCAGGAGATGACGCCTTTTTCTTACGCACTATCCTTAGCGGGGGTCTATGGGAGAGCTGAGGGAAGCTATTTTAAGACAAAGGACACCACGTCACTGCTGAATAATCGTTTTTTACATAGATTCTGTCTTTGCAACAGGGCATTTTTAAGGATAAATCGCCGTTGAGGAAATATACCTGCATATTTCAGTAACCTCCTGATGACCAAAAAATCCCCCCACCTCAATTAGAAAATGTTATGATTGGATTTCAGAAATCTTGCAACTGACTTGTTGTTAAATCTCTTTAACATTACTTTTGCGTGCGTCTCTGGATAAGCTTCAGCCTCAATATTTATATAAGTGCTTTATCAACTTATTTCCTCATGCTACGAGTCTCGTTTAAAATCCTTGTGTTCTGGTCTCAGTGGTGACTACAATGCTTCGTTTAGCACTTTCGTTACTTTTTTTGTCGGGGTATCGTGGAGAAGAATTCATTTAGAGAAATACGCTTTTATATTTTGCTGATTATTTTTATTGCGCTGGTTGTACGTCTACTTTACTTCAGAGAAGCCATCCAGAGCCCGTACTTTGATGCTCCTTTTCTTGACGAGCTGTATCATCAGCAGTGGGCTGAGGAGATTGCCAGTGGCAGGGTTCTTAATGAACGTGTTTTTTTTCGTGCGCCATTATATGCGTATCTGCTTGCAACGAAATTTTTCCTGCTTGGGAAGAACACTGTCAGCACTAAATTGTTCCAGCATATCATCGGCGTTATTACGTCTGTCCTGATTTTCCTTGTTACTTTTCTGCTCTTCGGGCAAAAGGAAACCGCACACCATCAGCATAGTCCCAAAAATAAGAAGAATGAAGCCGTAAGCCATAGGGAGTATTCCATCGGGTTAGTCTCTGCAGTCATCTCCGCTTTGATTTATGCCTTTTATGCTCCTGTGGTGTTCTTTGAAGGCGAATTACTGGACATCTTCCTCTCCTGTTTCTTTTACGCGCTCCTCCTATTTTTACTCTTATCTTCAAGACGATGGACTGCGTCAAAAACAGCATTTTTTATAATTGGCTTTTTGCTTGGTATCTCTGCGATTGCAAGACCTAATTGCCTGATTTTCTCCCCCTTTATTCTGCTTTATCTTTTGTACTCGCTCATTGAGCAGAAAAAAATACGAACCATTATCCTGACCTGCTCTCTTTTTGTACTCGGACTACTGCTCCCAATCCTGCCAGTTACTATCCACAATGCAGTGGTGGGTCATTGTTTCGTGCCCATTTCTACTTATGATGGAATCAATTTTTATATTGGCAACAATCACACCGCTGATGGCTATACCCCAAAGACAACCAGACGCTATTTCGCAGGTGGCAGGTATAGAGACTCTGTGGAATTGTTCGCTGAAAAAGAGTCCACACTACTGCTGGGCTATGAGCCGAACGCACGGCAAATCAAAGCCTACTGGTATAAGCGCGCATTTCAGGAGATTAAGCACTACCCTCGTCACTTCTTTACCCTCCTGATAAAAAAATTTATCCTGTTCTGGAATGCCTTTGAAATTAAAAACAACAAAAACATATACGTTGTGGCTGAATTCTGTCCCTGGCTTAATTTTCTCTTATCTCTGTTTAATTTCGGCACCGTTGTTCCCCTGGCACTTAGCGGGCTTTTTATGGCTCTCATCTTCCTGAAAGATATTCGTCGTGAACTCCTTCTCTTTCTTGCCTTAATTATTGCGTTCTCTTTTTCGGTCGTTTTATTTTTTGTCACCTCTCGCCATAGACTGCCCATCATCCCATTACTCGTTCCTTTTGCCGGTTATGGTGCGGTCTTCTTTTTGAAGGCAGTGGCTGAGATAAACTGGAAAAAAATGATTCTGTTTATCTCTTTGCTGGGGCTGTTTACTCTGGCTGTTAACCACGACTGGTATGACATCCGCCGCACTGAAAAATCATCTAACCTTGCTAAGGATTACTGGTCGGTTGCTAATTGCTTCGCCCAAAAAGGCGACTTCTCATCCGCTAAGGCTTATTACCAGAAGGCACTTGCCTATGACCCTGAGTTTTGTGATGCCTTGAACAATTTAGGGACTTTGCTGTTCAAACAGGGGCAATATCATCAAGCCGCCAGATACTTTGAGCGTGCTATACAGCTAGACCCTCACTATGTCAAAGGATACTACAACCTTGGGGTCTACTATGAGGAGGTCGGCGAACTCTCTAAAGCATTTCAGATGTACAAGAAGGCTATCCTGCTTGCTCCCGGCGGATATGAGCGCGCAATGAATGCTGTTAATCGTCTCTCTGCAATTTTATCATCACCGCATCCAAAGGAGGATTAGTAGCCTGAGAGCCTGAACATCTCATTATCTCATTAACCCTATCATCCGGCTACGCTTCATCTGCAAACATCCTGTCTGGATGTTCTTTTACATTTGACAACCAACCCCCTCATACGTCATAATTGACATATAAAAATTATTTAACTGAAGACTCAAAAGTATGAGGCGACGTAGCCAAGTGGATTAAGGCGGAGGTCTGCAAAACCTCTATTCGGCGGTTCGAATCCGCCCGTCGCCTCCAAATTTATTTACTTCCGCTTTCCCCTATACACGTCGGGTGCCGGGATGGTGGAATTGGCAGACACAAGGGACTTAAAATCCCTTGGGGCTTTTGCTCCGTGCGGGTTCAAGTCCCGCTCCCGGCACCAGCATTTCTAAGTCTGGGAATTTTTGGGTTCACAGAGACTGTCGGACAATTTGTTTTTTTGAAGAGTTATTAACTACGTGGTTCAAGGAATACTACCTGAAATAATCGTAGTTGCAGAATTAACTGTCTGGTTAAAGATTGAAGGTAAAGGTATTTCGTATTGGAGGAGAGTCTCTCGGTGTCCTAAAGTAATTGGCTATTGTTTCATTTTTTCTAATTTTTCGCGGAGGAGAGTATTAACGAGTTTGGGGTTAGCTTTGCCCTGAGTGAGTTTCATCACCTGTCCTACCAGAAAACCCAGTGCCCTGTCTCTGCCTTTCAGGAACTGGTTTACCGGGTCAGGATTTTCTTTAATCACCTGTTCAATAAGCTTCTCAATTTCCGCCTGGTCAGTTATCTGAACCAGTCCTTTTTCTTTGACGATGAGTTCAGGCGATTTTCGTGACTCCAGCATATCCGCAAACACAGATTTAGCGATTTTGCCACTGATAGTACCATCATCAATCAGTTTAATCAGTTGTGCGAGATGTTCGGGTGGTATCCAGAAATCTTCAATTTCCACGTCGCGTTCTTTGAGTTCACGAAGAACCTCCGTCATAATCCAGTTGCTTACTGCTTTTGGGTTATTATGTATGCTGACACATTTTTCGTAATAATCAGCCAGTGCTTTTGATTGAGTAAGGATACGTGCATCATACTCAGGTAGTCCGTACTGCTGGATAAACCGTGTGCGTTTTGCTTCGGCGAGTTCAGGCAGATTGCGTCTTATCTCTTCCTGCCATTCTTTGCTGATATAGACCTTCATCAGGTCTGGTTCAGGGAAATAACGATAATCGTGAGCGAATTCTTTTGAGCGCATTGCCATAGTAACAGCGTTCACGTCGTCCCAGAGTCTGGTTTCCTGCACCACTTTGCCACCTTCACTAAGTATTTCACTCTGGCGTCGGATTTCATATTCAATACATTTCAGTGCGGTC
>JAGHBZ010000444.1 GCA_021160705.1 Candidatus Sumerlaeota bacterium | reverse complement strand
GAACTCAGAAGATGAAAATTATTCCCGGCTCAGTACCGACGCGCTCTCAAATTTTTTATCTACAGATTCCCGGATAAATTCTCTGCTTTAGCCTCAAAAAAACTGCGTTTTTCTACGTAATCTGCGGATTACTCTTTCCTAACCCTGGTGTTCTTCGTAATAAGAATTCGCGCCCATTCGTGGTATCACTTACCGCATACCGCTTGACCGCTGAGGCTCAGTCAGGACTGGACTAAAGGGGTGTAAGTCTCCGGACGACGGTCATTGAAAAATGGCCAGACTTTCCGCACTTCAAGAATCATATCAAGGTCAAGCTCAGCGACCAGGAGTTCGTCCTTATCCCGTGAAGCGATGGCAATAATCTGTCCACGCGGGTCACAGAAATATGATTGCCCGAAAAACTCGCCAATATTCCAGGGTGACTCCCATCCCACGCGGTTAATTGTACCAACAAAGAATTGATTGGCGACTGCGTGGGCTGGCTGTTCAAGTTTCCATAAGTATTCTGCAAGCCCTGAGACTGTGGCAGATGGATTGAATGTAATCTCCGCACCATTCAACCCCAATGCACGTGTAGCCTCAGGGAAATGACGGTCATAACACGTGAAAATACCAACCTTGCCCACCGCAGTATCAAATACCGGGTATCCGAGATTTCCCGGCTGGAAATAAAACTTCTCCCAGAACCCCGGTGGGATATGCGGGATATGAGTTTTTCTGTATTTGCCCAGATACGTACCGTCAGCGTCAATCACAGCTGCGGTGTTATAAAACACCCCATTGGAATCCTGTTCCATAACGGGTGCAATGATAACCATACGAAATTTCTTTGCCAGTTCACGCATAAGTTTAGTAGTGTTGCCCTCAGGCACACGCTCTGCCATAGCAAACCAGCGTTTATCCTGTACCGCAGGAAAATACGGCGCGTAAAAGAGCTCCTGAAGGCAAAGGCAACTGACCTCCTGCTGACCCGCTTGCTCAATCAGTGCTACGTGTTTATCAATCATTGCCTTTTTAATTTTCTCTGGTGGCGAGTCAGTGGATTCACAAAGTGCTGCCTGGATTAGTCCAGCTCTGAGTTTCCGGGCCATCACGTCCCTCCTGAAATAATGAATATGAAAAATGGACTTCTTATTTTACATTCACAGGACTCACTATCAATTAAAAATCCTTTGAATCATCCTTTGAATCACAGATTTGCTTTCCAGAAGATTATAAACGGTGTGAATATGGAGATATTTTCTAAGGAGTAAAGAGGCTGTGTGCGGTAGAGAATTAGAATTTACCAATTATTCACATCATCAGTCTCCAGACCCCGATACGGGACAGCATAGGTCTTCATATTGCGTCCCATTGAAAAAATCTGGAAAGAGGAGGGGTTATAATAGGTCTCATTGGGGTAAAACGGGTCATCGGCAAGGCGTTCTGTACCCCCAAAGGTATCATAATCCTGATACCGAATGTAGTAATATGGCTGATACCAGGGGTCAAGGATTTGTACCCCGGCTTTAGGTGTAGAGCCACTTATGGGTTGCCCATTTATATCACCAAGCTGTCGGCTGTCAAGCTCCAGATAAGGACCAAACCAGTGATAGTCAAGTGGGTGATAGGCATCACCACTCAGACTGTGTAACAGCGCAAGCTGGAGATACCCACAACCAGTGGCAGGCGCAGTAGGATTAGGTGGAGATGGGGCAAGATTGGTGCCTGAACCTGAAGGTGGGAGCTGCCCAACATCTATTTTATACTGCGTTATTGCCATTTCCAGCTGATGGATGGTCTCCCGACACGCAGCATATCTTGCACGTTCCACCTGTCCGGTGTAAGTGGTCACTGCAATGGTCGACAATATACCTATAATCATTATGACCACCAGGAGCTCAATGAGCGTGACGCCTTTTGTTAGACCTTCTATCTTCATTATATTCGGGCGATTCCTTTTAGGGATTTAAAAAATTGAGTATCGGGTCTCAGATATTGCACCGCCAAAATAATAGACGATATCATCTTTTAGCTCAGTAGCACCTATATAAGTGTCACTCTTACCGTTTGGTCCAAAACTCACTATTGCATACCTGTCAAATCTGTCGTCATTTTCTGTCAGGTGTCCATTAGAGAATGTATCTGAGTTATAGTTATCTCCTAAAGCACCTGTACCCACAATCCCGATACTTGAATACATCCTGTAAGGTCGACCCCAGGGGTCAAGTGGAAAATCTCTTCTTCGGTCGGTCGGGTTCATATCTTCATCCCAGGGGCTATCATATTTATCGGAATCAAAGTAGACTCTGGATGGATTGAGGAAAGGACCTTGCCAGAAATTTATGAGGTTTTTGACCCTCTGGTCGTGAGTATCACCGAGCTGGAGTTGAGAGCCTTTCTGTACCTCTGGACTAATCCCGGCATCAATGAGATAAATTCTTGAGTCCTCATTATCAATGCTATCAGCGTCAGTCTCAGTAGTTTCAGGGACATCGTCAAGGACCTGAATCGGGACATAGAATCCATGAGTAATTGCACAAATCTCCTCTGCCTGAGCAATGGTCTTACACTCCTGGTGAGCGATTTTTACTTTTGCCTGCTCAGACCGATTAACGTAGACAGGCACCGCTATGGTGGCAAGTAACCCGATAATAGCAAGCACGACAAGCAGTTCCGTTAAAGTCACTGCACGATTTTTTCTTGAATTTTTAATACTCATTTTGTCTATTCCTCCCGGAAAGGTTTTAATTTTCCTTAAAATTGCCGTAGTAAATCATCCCCGGTTCCAAATTTAGCACCCGGTGTACCATCACCAGGCAACCCATTTGGACCCAGACTTAATAGTGTCATTCTGTCAAATACGGTCGTATCTGAACCCATAAAGGTAGTGACAAATTGTCCTTCAGGTTCATCAATAAGTCCTTGAGGCGTAAAGAGTAAATAATTGTGCCCCCAGGGGTCATCAGGAATATCGTCTGCGTTATTAGGTCTGCTCGGCTCAGGCTGACCGTCGGAATTTACAAGGTCCCGATTCCAGTTTATATATGGACCGTTCCACCCAAAGGCGGTCTCATTTTTTGCCAGAAGGTTATAGAGATAGGTATAATTTGTCTTAAACTCACCAGTAGTAACGTCAATAAAGATTTGCGTATTATTGGAGTAATAACTAGTGTATTGCTCATCCCGGACGCCATCAATAATGTCGTCAGTATCACCGAATCCATACCCATCGCCACCGCTTGTATCATCAAGCACGTAGAGGCGGTAAAAATATCCTGTATCAACTGCAGCACGTTCCTCTGCATTTTGCAGGTTTTCGAGGTCTACCAGAGCTGATTTTTTCCGGGCGAGCTCCGTTCGTGTTGCAAGGCGGGGCACTATTATAGCTACCAGTACCCCGAGGATAATAACTGCTATAAGGAGCTCCACAACACTAAATCCTTTTATCATATTTTTTAGCCTCATTGTCACGTTTCCTGCATAATCTTAAAAATGTAATGACAAATCATCACCGGTCCCGAGAATCCCGGTCTCCCGTAAATAATTAATATAATTAGTTGCCCCCGATGTAATATTTCCCGGCACACCATTTGGTCCAAGACTATAAATCACTGCGTCGCTATATTCGGTCTCCGCTGCGGGCATATCTAACTTGCCCGGTCCAAAAAAGAGATAAGGATTTCCCCAGGGGTCAACGGGTATTTTATCATATCTACTGTCGTCTGGTGGCCCGAGATGGAGAATAGGGCCGCCATTTGAACCAGGAAGATGAAAAAGATACCGCTTGTCCACATAGGTGAGTTGATATTCTGGAGGGAGTTGTGGATAGTCCCAATTAATTTGAGCGAGATAGACAAAACGCGAAAAGGAAGCATACGGACCAGTCCATCGTTCTTCGGTAGCCAGAGCCTGGCGCTCCGCAGGTGAAAGTCTACGATTCCAGATTGCCTGAGGTACTTCCAGTTCAGGATGAATCGGAGGCGAGTTGTATTCAGTGGTATTGTCAAGGTCCTGGAGTCGAAACCACCAGTCAGTGTCAGCGTTTGCAAGTATCAACGCAGCACGAAGAGAGCGCATATCATCACGTGCAGCCACGAGCTTGGCATCTTCAGTTCGCTTTCTGAACAATGGTAAAATTATCAACGCAAGAATAGCTATCACTGTGGCGACCATTGCTATCTCAATAGCAGTGAACCCCAGAATTTTCTTTCTCTGCCAGTAACTCAACACCGATAGAACCTCCCTATTTTTTAATACTTAAAACCTAAAGAAGACATCATCAGAACCCGGGTCAGCTATCCCGGGTGTCTGTCCAAGCGTAGTCAGGTACTTGTTTGAGAAGACAAGTGCTCGTTCACGTTGACTATAGCCAGAAAGTGGTAGCATAAGATAAGGTACCTGGGGATTACCAGTCTTTTCATAAAGACGAAGCCCCTCCAGGGTGCTTTTCATTGAAGGTGATAACTTATCAGTCCCGCCGGGCACGTGGTTAGGACCGTAGCTCACCACAGCGCAGAAGAAATCTGGCTCTTGCGTTGGAGTGATAATAAAATCGGGCATATCGTCTCCTCGCAGATAGAGCAAGTAAAGAACATAAGGATTACCCCAGGGGTCGGCTGGCCAATCTATTGGCTCATTAAGTCCGGGGATATATACCCGGAGTACTCCCCCTCTTCCCTGAGCAATCCTATTGCGAGTCTGAGACATAGCAAAATAACCGCCTTTCCACTGCGAGACAATCCGTTGCTGAATGCCTGTCAGGTCAAATCCCATATAATCAAACGAAGGTGGCAGTTGTGTACTCCCTGAGAGAGAATAAAGCATATTAATAGAACGATTGAGAAAACAGAACTTGGGGAAGATGCCAACATCCTGATAAGCAAAGGACAGTGCGGTCCCAATTTCTTTGGTCTCAGCAATAGTAATCTTGCGCAAATTGGTCTGAAACTGCTGCTGAATATTAATAATTGCAAGTCCTGCAAATAACGCTATCAATGCACCCACTACAAGAATCTCTATCAAGGTGAAACCTTTATTCTTACTTTTTCGATATTTTTCCCACATTACGGTTGTTCCGTAAATAAGTTATGAATAATTTACAGATAAGGTATATGCCTTTGTGGTAAATATGTCAACTACATTATACACCTGGATTATTGATTCAAATATCTAAAATAGAGCACAGGCGAGTTAGTCTGGTCAAGACAAAGCATAGTAAAAATAGAGATGGGGTGCGAACGCCGTACAATCTTAGCCGGTTTTATCGGAGCACTTTGTGCAACCACAGAAAAGGAGCGTGAGTTAGTGGTAATAAAATTAGCCCATTCTTTGAATAAATACAGGCGTTCCTGCTCGGTTATACCCTCTGCCCAGAGGTCATCGCGTCGGAGTAAATCGCTTATCGTCTTGAACGGCGTTAACTCGGAGGGAGATACTACATTCTGCTTCTCTGTACCCCGGGAAATAGAATCAGCAAGAAGGTACCTTCGTTTAACAATTCGCTCCGCCATATCTTCACTCATACCGGGTAAACTCAACAATGTATAATACGAAGCGGTATTAATATTTATTCTACCAATGACTATTGGGCGTTCCAATAATTCAATCTTTTCCTTAAGGCGCTTTGCACTCGTAGAGTCGTTATCAGGATTAAGCTTTTGTATAACGACGTCGCTCAAGTGACGCCTCATCGTAGGGGCAATGGTAAAGAGGTCAATAATCCGTGAATCGATTTTATCAGAGTCAATATTAATTTTCAGAGAAGGCTCCTGCCATACCTGTGAGCTATTAGTTGCGGGGTCAAAGAACCCACTGCTCACATACATAAGCTCCCCGGGTGAGTGAAATGGTCTATCCTGAATAGCAACGACATCTTTCAGCGTAATGCGCAATGTTTCCTGATGTTTTTTATTATCATCAAACTGGAATGGCGTAGGGGGTAATTTCTCCACGTATCTCACACGTGGGTCATTTCGCTGGAAAGTTCGACTGACTCCTGTATAGCGCCCGTTCTTATATGCCTGATAATCAATAAGATTTCCTTCTTCATCTCTAAGATAGACAATGCCTTCATTGTCAGGGATGTTGAAGTCTGGTTCTTCAATTAACCGTTTTGTCCTCTTATTGGGGACCTGGTCAAAAATATCATAGAACGAGCCGTAATGCTCGGTCTCATCCTCGGGGCTGGGGTCATTTGCCTCGTTGTAATCGTCGGTGATAATCACAAAACCTTCAGGTGCAATTTTCCCGGTAAGCCTCACTGATGAGCCCCCAACCACAAGCTCCCAGCCGTCAATATCTATTGCCATTGGGTATGGATTGTATAACTCCACAAATTGCCCATCATCGCCATCCACGGTATCGGTGAGTGAATCAGCATAGATTTCTGTAATATAGGGAGTAATTTCCACGCCGATGACGGGCATAGCGGTATCTGAGCCGGGAAATACAGTTGGCACATCATCCGGGTCACGAAAGTCTGCTATATTTACTGCAAATTGCTGGAGTAATAACTCGTTTTTATCTGGAAAATATTCACTCAGTACATCATAGATTTCCTGGACAGAAGCATAGTTAATATTGAGCTTTGGATAGATTTTCGTACCCAAATAATAAATTTCTTCACTTGCTGAGAAGGTGGTTACATACGGAGCAATTGCCCTGAAAATTTTCTCATCAATCCCGGGTAGCTGGAGCAACTCAGAGACCTGTTCCCATCGCTGGTCATCTCCAAACGCAGGCAGGCGAAAATCTGCTATAAATTCTTTTTCATCATCAATCCCCTCATCGTGTTCATCAACTACACCATCCCGGTCATTATCAATCCCGTCGTGTTCAGCACCCTCTTCAGGGTTATCAAGTACGCCATTCAGGTCTTCATCAATGCCATTATAAAGCACACTGTCAATAACCTCCTCAGGGTTATCCACAATGCCGTCGTGGTCCTGGTCAACACGGTCTCTCAGGACTTGCACATCCGAACGGTCTGCGTCGTCATCATATCCGGCTATACCAGGTCTCTGGTCTTTTCCATAGCGATGCTGAACAATCAATCGTGCAAGAGTATCTGCTACCTCTGAGAGCCCTGAGCCGGAATCTTTCAGTATCTCTCTTAATGCACGGGAAAGACCCTGTTCTGAAGCAGTATTTATATTAATCTTTGCGCATTCGTCACTTATCATAAGATTGACCAGTCTCTCATTATTAATCTGCGTGCTCTTTTGAGCTCTCCTCACCCTTGAGCGAGCAAGCAGTCGCATAGATGAGTCCTTTTTCAATGGTACAGGAGAGAAAACAGGTTTATCGGTAATAGCCCAGTCCTGCATAAAACTGGTATAGCGGGGTTCTTTATTCAGTAACTCCAGAGAAGCCGAAATCCCAGTAACTGCGGAGATTCTCATCTGAACACCATCTGCAAAGTTTGATGATGAAATAACATCCATCCTCGTGCTGAATGATAATGCAGTGGCAATCAATACCAGCACTGAAAGTATCCCCACTACAATAATGAACGTGGAGCCGCTACTCGCAGTATGTCTGGTTACCTGAAATTTCATTTTTACTACCGTGAGGGTGGATTTACACCCTGTTTTATATAAATCTCTTTCAATTTTGCTATATAACGAGGGTCGTGCAAAATTTGCTCAATATTTACTATTGTAGTGAGTGTTGCGGTCTCCAATGGGTCACCTGGCTGATAATGCTCAAGGGGTTCGGTACCAGAATAAATCGTTATACTGATAAACACCGCAACTGGAAGTTCAATCCCGGGTGCCGGGAAGAGTCCAGCGTTTGGACCATCCCAGTCCTCGCGCCACTCTGGCGGGTCGTGGTTAGGGTCCCAATAAAGAAAATTTAACGAGAGAACATTAAATGCCAGAGGCGAGACAACCTGAGATTGCGGTGTGCCGTCTTCAAAGTAGACCACACGCCGTAGCAAAACCCTTGACTCTCCCTCATAAGAGCCAATTTCATACGTGATGGTCTGACTACGCTGGACTGGAAGAAATGGGTCAGAGAAAATGCCGATTGTAAGTCTGTCCTGGTCAAACTTAAAATCTTCGTCTACGTGAAAATCTCCATAGTCGGGTCGGTTAACATACGTTGGACGCTCAACCATCCCCCCAATCATAGTATGATTGTCATCAGCATAAATCCAATCGCCATCATCATCTATACTGTTTATATACTCTTCATCAATTCTACCGTCATTATCATTATCAATGCCGTCACCATAAGTGAGGTGGTTATTGACCCCGATGAAGGGTTGTGGTTTTTGTGTGGTGTCGATTCTTGCAGCTTTTATGTCAATAGCCATCAACTCCAGTGCGGAACGGGCGTCGTTCACCGCTTCTATATTGGCTTCTGCTCGGTCTGTCGCCTTTAA
This sequence comes from Candidatus Sumerlaeota bacterium, assembly GCA_021160705.1. Classification (GTDB taxonomy): domain Bacteria; phylum Sumerlaeota; class Sumerlaeia; order MWCT01; family JAGHBZ01; genus JAGHBZ01. The sequence goes on along the minus strand of JAGHBZ010000444.1, from coordinate 5,735 downwards.
AATCTGGATAAATGCAGCTATTACCCCGGAGAGAAACACTGAGGCGACCACTACCGCTACCATTAACTCTACAAGGGTTATCCCCGATGCTCCAGGACCACAAGATATGCTATATTTATGAGTTTTTCTCATTCTTCTATTGAGCAAACCTCAATTCATATAAGACATCCTCGGAGGGGCGAAATGCTCGGTTATATCTAATAATAACTCGAGCAACCCCAATATCATCGCGTGGGTCGTCAGGGTCATCAATCGGGTCAATAAGTGATTTACCACAGAACGAATAAGTTAGATAAGGCTCTTCTGGAAAGATGCGAGGCTCAGTTGGTGTGGTAAGCGCCTTAATGTTTGATAGAAAAAGATTCACTCCACCCGCGTCGCGCCGAACTTCCTCTGCCTTAAGTTGTGCAAGTACCACTGCTTTACTTATATCAATTGCACGTCTGCTGGCTTTGAGACTTAGCGGGTATAGATTTATTATGGTCAAAATGCCAGCTAATAAAATTGCCAGACTCACCAGCACCTCAACCAGGGAAAAACCTCGTAGTCCTTTTGTCCCCTGAAAAATACTCATATTTATCTTCTCTGATTTGGATATACGCGTGCTTTCCCGGTCCCGGGAAAAACCTTTATAGTATAATAGTTTTCATCCACGTCTGGTGTATGAAGTCTCCGCAGATAAATCGTGCTATATGAAGCGGTAGCATCTGGACGAAAGGTAATATAAGCAAACCCATTAGTGTAGGTGGTGGAGTCAACAGTGATTGAGACAATCTTGACCATATCCGTGATACGTTTAGGGTGAATGACTTTCGGTTGGCTCAGATTACCAAAAGAATCCACTTCGTCCACCCACATCATACCTGAGTCAATCAAAAATCCTGCACGAAAATACCCGTTTTGATTGATTGCCATTGCTCTGGCAGCTCTGAGTAAAGAGACGACTTCTTGAGAGGCACTCTTCAGGCGAAGATAATTCCGAAATCCACTGTACGAAATGATAACAAACCCTGAAAATACAGTTATAATCATCAAAACTATCAGAATCTCTGGTAAAGTAAAACCCTTCTTTATATGCGAACCATTATCTACCATTATGTTTAAGAGTTACAAAACATAAAATAAAAGAGAGGTCTTACCACAACCTCTCTTACCTCTTTTTTATGGAGCATCTTCCCGATACTGTCAACCTGACAGGTAGCCCGACTCTCTATTGTTCCTTGCCGAGAATCTTCGGAATGGTAAACAATGGCAAATATAAGGCAATGACGATAAATCCGACGAGTGCTCCAAGGCAGACAATCATCAAAGGCTCAAGGATAGAAGCAAGTGCATTTACAGTGTCCTCCACTTCTCGCTCATAGGCTTCAGCTACTTTGTTCAACATATGGTCAATTGCTCCTGTCTCTTCACCGACAGCTACCATATGATAGACCAGCGGCGGGAAAATCTTTGCCTGACGCAATGGCTCGTGAATGGTCTCGCCATCTTTAACACTCTGATAGACCTTTTCCATACAACGAGCAATAACCTCGTTTCCAGAACTCTCTCTCACTATATCCAGCGCCTGTAAGATTGGCACACCAGAGGTAATCAGAGTTGCTAATGTACCAGCAAATCGCACAATGGAATTCTTCAAGAACAAGTCGCCGAAAACCGGCAACTTTAACTTTATGGAGTCAAACACATACCTGCCACCCCTTGTGCTGTTGATTTTTTTGTAAATAAGGATAAGCACTATCACTCCTGCAATCACATAGTAAGCCCGATGTGATATAATCCAGGAGGCTTGAATTAATATCTCGGTAAGCTTCGGCAGGTGTTCCGCACCTAAGGAGCTGAATATCTCCTGAAACTTGGGAATGATTTTTAGCAGAATAAATGTGACAATTATCGTTGCCAGAACCAATACTGTTACAGGGTACATCATTGCAGAGCGGATTTTACCACGTAATGCCTGGCGTTTCTCAAGGAATTCAGCTATCTTATTCAGGATTGCTTCAATCACACCACCAATCTCACCTGCTCGAACCATATTAACATACAATTTGTCAAATACCTTTGGATGTTTTGCAAGTGCCTCGGATAAAGAGGAGCCACCTTCAATATCTTTTGCAATTTGTTTTATTTTTTCTTTAAATATAACGGATTCCACCTGTTCTTCAAGAATATATAGGCTTCGCAGAATAGGTAGACCAGCATCTATTAGGGTGGCGAGCTGACGGGTAAATACCACGATGTGTTTTAGCCTGATTCGGTGTGCAATATTCCTTATCCCCGGGAGCGCAAAAAGGTCTACCTCTGTAGCTTTCTTTTTCTGTGCCTGGACCTTTAGTGGATAATATCCCATCCCCCGAAGTTTCTCAATAATAACGTCTTCATTGGGAGCTGAGATGACTCCTTTAAAATGTTTTCCACCCTTATCCAGTGCTTCATACATATACTCAGGCATTTCAGTCACCCCGTATCAATATTTTTAATTTTATTTGAAGATACAACAAAGATACAACAAATCTAAAATTCCTCAGAAATGATACTCTATTTCTGAGGATGAATCAACTGGAATCTTTCTGCTAAGAGCTCTTTTTGTTCAAATTTCACTCCTCCCAGGTGACTTAGCAACACAATTATAAAAATAATTATCTCCACATAAGATTAGACGCTCAATCATTACCCATTTGTTGACGGACCTACAATTTTTCTTATCCAAACCTGTTCTTATAAAAGAAACTACCGATTTTTCCGAGTTTTCTCTGCGTCTCCTATAAGATGAGGATGCTGTGCTGCCTCGGTATCATAAGGGGTGGGACGCTTAAGTCCTCTTTTTATCTCATCTTCAGTAGCGTGTCTTAGCCCAATCTCTGAAAGCTTCTCCGCTTCCTCTTTAAAGTATTCATCCCCAATTCCTTCTTTGGTCATCTTGATTGTTTCTTCCATTTCCTCACTGATTATTTCAGGAGTCTCCACAGGGGTCTGACGTGCCACCTCTTCAAACGTCGTTAGACCCATACAAATCTTTAACCAGCCGTCCTGACGCATAGTCTTCATACCCTGTTTCACGGCGAGGTTGTGTATCGTTTCAGTGGAGGCTCGCTCAAGAATCAACTCCCGCAATTCCTCTGTGAGAATCATAAGCTCAAAGATTCCTATACGCCCCAAATACCCGGTATAACCACAGTTCTCGCATCCCTCGCCTTTGAAAAATTGTATGTCTTTCACTTCCTCAGGAGTGGCACCAAAATCCGCAAGCTCCTCCGGCGTAGGTTGATAGGGTCGTTTACAGGAGGGGCATATTAACCTGACCAGACGCTGCCCGATAACCGCCTCAAGGGTTGATGTTATTAAGAATGGTTCCACACCCATATCAAGCAGACGAGTAATAGTCGCCGCCGCTGAATTAGTATGCAAAGTCGAAAAAACAAGGTGACCTGTTAAGGATGCCTGAACAGAAATCTGTGCAGTCTCAAGGTCTCGGATTTCTCCTACCAGGATGATATCTGGGTCCTGACGTAGTATACTACGCAGACACCTGGCAAACGTCAACCCCACATTGGGGTTTATATTAACCTGTATCAGTCCGGGAATCTCAAATTCTACCGGGTCCTCGGTAGTGATTATCTTAACCCCGGGGTCATTAAGCTCCTGTAGGGCTGCATAAAGCGTGGTGGTCTTTCCACATCCAGTAGGACCAGTAACCAGTATTATCCCATTTGGTAGTTGAAGTATTTTGCGAAACTTTTCACTGGTTTCTTTGGTAAACCCCAGCTGGTCAATCCCCAGCAACATCATCGACTTATCAAGAATACGCATAACAATTGATTCACCATAGACAGTAGGAACTGTGGAGACACGAAGGTCAATCTCACGTCCTGCAATGGTCAGACGTATTCGACCGTCCTGAGGCAAACGTGTCTCAGATATGTCCATATGTGCCATAACTTTGATACGTGAACATATACCCAACTGAAGTGCTCTGGGGGGTGAGGAAATTTCCTTTAGAGCCCCATCCACACGATAGCGAATTCTTAGCGTATTGCTAAATGGTTCTATATGTAAGTCACTGGCGCGGTCTTTAATGGCTTGCAAAAGTATAAGGTTGACCAACTGAATAATAGGTGGGTCCTGGGCAATTCGCTCTATATCACTCAAATCAAGCTCCTCAAAGGAGTAAGTTAACGCTGTCTCTTTACCCTCGGATTCTAGCTCCTCTACCATCTTCTCTATACTTTCCTCTCCAACGCCGTAGTATTGGTCTATATAATCCATTATTTCGTCCTCTGAGGCGACGACAGGCGAAATCTCACGGTCAAGAAGTAACCGAAGGTCATCGATGATGGTAATGTTCAGCGGGTCGCAGATTGCCACTACAATTGAACCATCCTCTTCTTCTCGCAATGGAAAGACCTTATAGTCCCTTGCTAACCGAGCAGGAATTAGCTTTAAGGGTTTCAAGTCCGATAAGGCATAATCACTGAGATGCACAAAGGGTAGACCCGCCTGTTCTGCAAGAACCTGCAGCATATCAGTCTCCACCACCAGGTCCTGTTGTTCAATAGCAGGCTGAATGACTGACGATGCTTCTTCACCGCGTCTTTTTACAGCCCTGCTGATTCCGTGGTCGCGGCGGGCTGACTCCGACTCAATCAATGATTTCATCTCTTTACGGTAATCTTGAAATGACTCTTTTTCTTTTGGTTTTTTTTCATTTTTATCCATTAATGATTCGCCTCCTTACAAAGTTTATCCCCCGGTGACTACACGTGGTCCGTGCATCATCAATTTCATACGCATCTCATCAGGATATTGAGCACGCTCAAGACATAACTCCCCGGTGATTAATCCCTTGCGATAAAGACTAAGGAGATAATCGTCCAGAGTTATCATACCAAGTTTGGCACTTGTCTGAATAGTAGAAACAATTCGGTTAGTCTTCTTTTCACGAATAAGGTTCTGGATAGCAGGGGTATTATGCATAATTTCAAATGCAGCAATTCTGCCTTTACCACTTGCGCGGGGCAACAATGTCTGGCTAATCACTGCACGGAGCATTTGTGACAGAATCGCTCTAATTTGCTCCTGCTGATTCACAGGAAATGCGTCAATAATCCTGTCAATGGTCTGTGCTGCACCTACTGTATGAAGGGTAGAGAACACAAGGTGACCTGTCTCGGCTGCTACTATAGCTGCCTCCATAGTCTCCAGGTCTCGCATCTCTCCTACTAGCATAACATCCGGGTCCATTCGTAGACCCCCTCTTATGGCGTACGCAAAAGATGGTGTATCTACATAAAGCTCTCGGTGTGTCACAATAGATTTTTTATGTGGATGATAATACTCAATCGGGTCTTCAATAGTAATAATATGTACATATCGTTCTGAATTTATATAATCTATCATCGTAGCCAGGGTCGTGGTCTTCCCACTCCCTGTAGGACCGGTTACCAGAACCAAACCGCGATGACTATGCAACAAATCTACGATTGAGTCCTTGGGCAGCCCAAGCTCCGCCCAGCTCAAGATGCGATGTGGGATTAATCGCATCACAATCCCGATGTTGCCACGTGACTTAAACACGCTGGTACGAAATCGCGCTATATCGCTATATGCATAAGCAAAGTCAGCCGAGCCACGCTCCTGAAGCATCTGCTGAAATCTCGGTGGTGTAATCTCACGCATATGCCGTTCGGTGTCCTCTGGAGTTAAAATATCGGGGTCAACTACATCAAGCACTCCGT